>DASYCG010000001.1:0-59158 GCA_036500325.1 Herbaspirillum sp.
TAGGTAAAGGAGAAGATGGCCGCAGGCCACCGGAATGACACGAACGGCGTACAACAGCCCGCCACATCGCGCCCGACGGCACCTTAACTGAACGGCATGAACGACAAGAGACCGGACAAGCAACCGCCTCAGATAGCAGAAAGCAATTTTTTACGAGGCTTTTTGGTGCGCTGCGTGGCCTCGCCGACGAATTTCCGGGCGATCTCCTGGAAGACTTGCGAGAATTGGACCAGCGTATCGATATTGCCGCGGCCGGCCCGGGTGATCGAATAGAACGGCAGCTCGATGATCGGCCGTACCTGATGCAGTCGCACCCGGAAGCGCGCGCAGGCCGCAGCCGAAACAGTCGGCACAATGGCCACGCCGAACCCGGCTTCAGCCATGGCAATCGCGGTTTCCAGATGTCCGACTACGGTGCGCTTGCCGGTGGTGACGGCGACTTTACCCAGGTTTTCCTCTACCATGCGCTGGATCGGCGTGGCGTCGGAAAAACACACCAGCGGCACGCCCTGCATGGCGCGCCAGGTTTCTTCGACCTGATCGAAGTCGGGCCAATCGCCAGAGTCCGTTTCAGCCGTTACGACCATCAGTTGAGAGGTAAAAATGGGCAGCCGGTCGATCCCGGATTCTTTGCTCCAGAACGGCCCGAATGCCGCATCCAGCGAACCATCCTCGACCATGCGCAGCAATTCGACCGGCGTGCTGTCGATCAACTCGACCCGCACCAAAGGATATAACTCTGCGAAGCGGGACAATATCGCCGGCATCAGGCTGACCGCGATATGCGGCATCACGCCGACCCGCAGCAGGCGTAATTCCTCACGGCCGATCTTGCGCAATTCCAGCGCGGCGTTTTCAATGGTTGCGACGATGTGCATCGCCGTCGGCAAGAACATGCGGCCGGCTTCGGTGAGCGTTACCGAGCGCGTGGTGCGATCCAGCAAGCGGCATTGCAACTGGGTTTCCAGTTCGCGAATGATGGCCGACAAGGCGGCCTGGCTTAAATGCAGGCGCTGCGCCGTTTTGGTAAAACTGGAGGCCTCGGCTACGCCGAGGAAAACTCTGAGCTGTCTGAGAGAAAGATTCATCGCCGGTCACCTTGGCAGCCGGGCAGGCCGAGAATAAGGAAAACCCATTCTAACAGCCGGCCGGCTTTCAAACAGACCTACGGCGCAATTTCTTCCAGCGACTTCAGGCGTGTCTCGATCATGCCCGTTGCCGCGATGGCGCCAATGACACAAACCCCGGCGAACATCAGAAACACCGATACGATTCCATGCGAGCCCAACATGATCCCGACAATGGCAGGGCTGGCCGCCGATGCCAGCCGGAACCATGACGTGGCCAGTGCGGTACCGATGGCCCGCATGCGGGTCGGATAAATTTCCGGTGTATACAAAAACAGCAGGATGGTCGCCGTTCCCATGACTGCGTAAGAGCCTGAGCCGAGCAGCATCACCGTATATACCGAGTCCGCACCCACCAGCCATAACGTGCCCAACAGCAGGCCGGCAACGATAAATGCGCAAATCACCCAACGCCGGCGTCCCACTCTATCAACCAGCAGCGCAGCGATGAAAACGAAGATCACGCTCAATACGGTCGACAAGGACGCCAGCCGCAGCGATTCGCCCACGCCGAGGTGATATACGGTTTTATACAGGCTAGGCAACCAGTTGTTCAAGCCGTTGCCGACAAAATAAGCGGCGCTCCACAATATCCAGACGATCAATGTGCGATTGCGATAGAAGCTGGAAAACAGTTCGCGCACACCGGCCTTCGGCGCCCCTGCGGCCTCCACCACGGCCGCCATTACTTGCGGACGGATTTTCGGCACGATACGTTCTTTGGTGCTGGCTTCCAGGCCTTCGATGATTTTTTCCGCTTCATCGTAACGGCCTTTGGAAATCAGCCAGCGCGGCGATTCCGGCAAAAACCACATGAAGCAAACGATGATCAGGCCCGGCACGCCGCCGACGATGAAAATCGATTCCCAGCCGATGCGCGGCACCAGGAATGCGCCGGCCTGCGCCACTGCCAGCAAGCCGAGCGGGAAGATCAATTCGTACATCATGAAGAAGCGGCCGCGATTGTGCGGCAGCGACAGCTCGTTGATATAGGCCGCAGCGACCGGATTGCCGCCGCCGACGCCGATGCCCTGAATGAAGCGGCAGAACATCAGTCCATTGACATTGCCGGTAAAGACGCAGGCCAGGCTCATCACCGACATCATCAGGATTGCCCAGAACTCGCCCTGGATGCGGCCGTAGCGCTCTGCGATCCAGCCGAAAAAGATAGCCCCCACCAACTGCCCGATATAACCGGTCGCGATCAACAAGCCGATCTGCGCCGCCGACAAATGCCACATGCCGATCAGCACCGGCAGCACATACGCCAGCGACAAGGCATCGAAAGCATCGAAAAACGTGGCGCTGCCCATGACGATGCGCGCCTTGATATGCCAACGTGAAATCGGCACGCTTTCCATGCGGGTCAGCAGGCTGGCGGTACGCGAGACCGCTTTGATCGGCTCGGAAATCGGAGAATCGATGGGAATGCTGTTTAACATGTAGAGGCCTTGATTAAAAGAAAAACGCCGCCGTGCACGGAGGGCGCACGGCAGCGCGAATACCAACGTTTAGAACGAGTGCTGCACACCTACCCGCGCCAGCATTTGCGACTGCGTGCTGGATGCGCCATAACCGAAAAATCCGGCTACCGCGCCGGCGCCGCTGGCGCGCTGCAATGAACCACCGGCATAGACTTGCGTCATCGGCGACATATAGTGCGTAAAGAACAGATTGAACTGGTTATAGGCTAATGGCGTAAACAGTGTCTTCGCGTAGGAAATCCCCAGGATATCGATCTTCTGGCCCGCGCTCATGTCGATATTCACACCGATTTCGTAATTGCGTTCCTGCACCGAACCCAAGGCATTATCCAGCAGCACACGAGTGACGGTGACGTGCGGGATGAAATTGCCGATCTTGTATTGCCCGCCAACTGCCCAGGTTGAATAGTGATCGGCGGCGAACAAGGTGCCGGCACTCAGATTCTGACCCAGTACGCTGTTCACGCTGAAGGCGGTCTTCAGATCCGCAGTACGGTTATGCGCCATGGTGTAGCCGACGGCCACGCGCATGGGGCCATTCTCGTACTTGGCGCCCGCGGCATATTGCAGGCCGGCTTTGTAATCGCCTGGCACCTCGCCCAAACCGGTGAGAACACCGAATTGGAGGCCGTTAAAATTGGGACTTTCGATCCGGACCGCGTTATTGATCGCAGACTGGTTGGCCAGTCCGTCCAGATTGCCGGGCGAATATGATGACGACAATCCCGGCACCTGATTGGAGAGGCTGCCGACGTAATCGTAGACGTAGTCGGGCTGACGGCCAAAGCGCACGTTGCCGAATGTTCTAGAGGCTAGGCCTACCGTTGAAAAACGATTGAACAAGGTAGTGGGATTTGACGACGCGCCGGTATCCGAATTGAAACCCGATTCCATCTGGAACGTGGCAGCCAAGCCGCCACCCAAATCTTCAACGCCTTTGAAGCCGATGCGGTCCGGCGTACGCTTGCCGGCATTGACCGCTTCGAAGGAGTGGCCTTTGACGTTGCTCAGGTAATCGACGCCGCCGTCGACGCTGCCGTAAATAGTGACGTTGGATTGTGCGAAAGCGCCGGCCGAAGCCAGGCTGCCCACCAATAGGGCCAGAATAGGTGCTTTAATTTTTGTCTCCTCTTTTATTAATCGTTGGACGACTTGAAGTGCAAGCGGCCTCGAACAGCGGCGATCGCGTTGCAATTCACAGCCGGGCGATGTTTTTTTACCCGTGCCGATGTCGTCCCGTCATCCCCGTCTTTTGATAGACGTTCGATGCAATGTTTTTTTAATTTCACCCCGCGTTATCGCGAAGTCGGGCCAATATAAAATAAAAGCGAAGCGAGTATAAGCAAAAAGATTCTATCGATAGATCGAAGAACCTGAACAATCCCCAAGCTTGGAATTTCACGGCCGCCCGTTCGCCGCCTATTCGGCGAAAAGCTCGGCGATCAGGCTGCGCAGCCACTGATTCCCCTCATCCTGGTTAAAACGCCGATGCCAAAAAATGTTGGTCTGCAGCGACGGCAAGCGTAGCGGCGGGCGCAGATAACTGAGTTTGAACGGAACCGCCGCCCGCTCCGCCAGTTTTTGCGGCACCGTCACCACCAGGTCGGTACTGCTGACGATATAGGGCACCGCAGTAAAGTGCGGCACCCGGAACGTGCCGCCGGCCCGGATACCGGCTTTTTCCAGTATCTGGTTGATGCGGTCGTATGGGCTTTCATGCGACGCCACGAATAAATGCTGCGCCGCCAGAAAACGTTTCAGCGTCAGCTCGCCTTCCTCCAGCGCATGCCCGGCCCGGAACATGCTGACATACGATTGGCGGAATAAACGCCGCTGATAGAGCGCGCTCGATACATCATCGAAGGCGCCGATAGCCAGATCGACCCGGCCGGCTTCCATCTCTTCCTTGATATCGATGGTGCCGGCGCGCACGCTGGCAACCCGGATGCCCGGCGCCAGCGCACTGCATTTCTCGATCAGCACCGGCATGAAATAGACCTCGCCGACGTCCGTCATGGCAATTGTGAACCGGCGCTCGCTTTCGGCCGGGTCGAACGGCGCCTGCCGGTTCAGCGCCTGCGTCACGCCGGCCAGGGCGGCGGCGATCGGCTCGGCTAAGTGTTCCGCCAACGGCGTCGGCTGCATGCCGAGCGCGGTGCGCACGAAGAGCTCGTCGCCCAAAGTGCGCCGCAGCCGCGCCAGGGCATTGCTGACCGCCGACTGCGTCAGTTGCAGCCGCTTGGCGGCCGAAGAAATCTGGCGCGCATGGAATACCTCATGGAAGACCACCAGCAGATTCAAATCGATGTCGCGCGGCTCAATCATGATTTCACCCACTATTTACAATATTAATAGTCTACATTTTTATATTCATAGTGTAAAAAAAGTATATTAAAAAATAATCGCAAAAGAATTGACTCACCCTCACCCTCACCCAAATAAGGAATCCGCATGAACGCGCCCAGCAACAACGCACATACCGATGCGGGCCGCTACCAATCCGGCTTCGGTAATGAATTTGCCAGCGAAGCCTTGCCCGATGCGCTGCCGGCCCATCGAAATTCTCCTCAGCGCGCGGCCTACGGCTTATATGCGGAACAGATTTCCGGCACCCCATTTTCGGCGCCGCGCAGCCAGAACCGCCGTTCCTGGCTCTATCGCATCCGTCCGGCGGCGATGCATCAACCGTTCCGGCAAATCGACAACGGCCGCATCGTCAGCCGCTTCGATCAACTTGCAACGCCACCCAATCAACTGCGTTGGGACCCGCTGCCACTGCCGCTGCCCAGCGTGCCGACCGACTTCATCGAAGGCTGGATCACCATGGCCGGCAACGGTTCGCCTGCCGCGCAAATCGGCAACGCGATTCATCTGTACGCGGCCAATCGCTCGATGACCGAACGCTTTTTTTATAACGCCGATGGCGAATTGCTGATCGTGCCGCAACAAGGGCGCCTGCGGATTGCCACCGAATTCGGCCTGATCGAACTCGAACCGCAAGAGATCGCCGTGATTCCGCGCGGCGTGCGCTTTCAGGTCGCCCTGCCGGACGGCAACGCCCGCGGCTATATCTGCGAAAACTATGGCGCGCTGCTGCGCCTGCCCGATCTGGGCGTGATCGGCGCCAACGGCCTGGCCAATCCGCGCGACTTTCTGACGCCGCATGCGCGTTATGAAGACCGCGAAGGCGATTTTGAACTGCTGGCCAAATTCGACGGCAATCTCTGGTCTGCAAAAATCGGCCACTCGCCGCTCGATGTGGTCGCCTGGCACGGCAACTACGCGCCGTACAAATACGATTTGCGCCATTTCAGCCCGGTCGGCTCGATCGCCAACGATCATCCCGATCCGTCGATCTATCTTGTGTTGCAGGCGCCCAGCGATACCCCGGGGGTCGACACGCTCGATTTCGTGGTGTTTCCGCCGCGCTGGCTGGTGGCCGAAGATACCTTCCGTCCACCCTGGTTCCATCGCAACGTGGCCAGCGAATTCATGGGCCTGATCCTCGGCAGCTACGACGCCAAGGCCGAAGGTTTCGCGCCCGGCGGCGCCAGTGTGCACAACTGCATGACCGGCCACGGCCCCGACACCGCCACGTTCGAACAAGCCAGCAACGCCGACACCACGATCCCCCGCAAACTCGAACACACCATGGCGTTCATGTTCGAGACCAGGCACGTACTCTGCCCTACCGCACAGGCCTTGGCTTCGGCGCAATTGCAGACCGATTATTCGGCGTGCTGGAGCGATCTCAAAAAGAACTTTAATCCGGAAAAAAAATGAACACGCTTTTGAATGAAACCCACGACAGCAATCTGCGCAGTTCGGTGGCATCGGCCAACTTGCCGGGCGCCGACTTCACACTTCAGAACTTGCCGTTCGGTGTTTTCCGCAGACGCGGCAGCGATGAAGTTTTTCGTGTCGGCGTGGCAATCGGCGACAGCATTTTCGATATCGCCGCAGCCGACCGTATCGGGCTATTCGCGCAAGCCGATGCCCTGACCGTACAAGCAGTTGCCATGGCGCACGGCGATAGCTTGAACGGACTGATGGCGCTGGGCGCGCCGGCGTGGTCGGCTTTGCGGCTGGCGTTATCGCGGCTGTTGCGCAGCGATGCAGGGATAGGCATCGAAGATATCAACCCTGCATTAGTAGCGCAGAGCGACGCCGAATATGCATTGCCGGCACGGATCGGCGACTACACCGATTTTTATACCTCGATTCATCACGCCACCGCCGTCGGAAAATTATTTCGCCCGGACGAGCCGCTGCTGCCAAATTACAAATGGGTGCCGATCGGCTATCACGGACGCGCTTCGTCGATCGCCGTCTCCGGCCAGCAATTCCGGCGGCCGCTCGGCCAGACCCGTGCAGCCGGCGCGGCCGCTCCGATACTCGGCCCCAGTAAACGCCTGGATTACGAACTGGAAGTCGGCATTTTCATCGGCGCCGGCAATGCCATCGGCAGCGCCATTCCGGTCGGCGAGGCCGAATCGCATGTGTTCGGCTTGTGCCTGCTCAACGATTGGTCGGCGCGCGATATGCAGGCCTGGGAATATCAGCCGCTGGGGCCTTTCCTGGCCAAGAATTTCGCCTCCACCATTTCGCCCTGGATCGTCACGCTCGAAGCGTTGGCGCCGTATCGTTTGGCCTGGAGCCGCGATGCGGCCGATCCACAGCCGCTGCCGTATCTGGATTCGGAGCAGTTGCGCGCCGGCGGCGCCTTCGATGTACAGCTTGAAGCGTTGCTGCAAACCGAGGCGATGCGACGCGATGGCATCTCGCCGGCGCGGGTTTCGCTGTCGAACTTCCGTTACTCGTATTGGAGCGTCTCGCAACTGGTGGCGCACCACACCGTCGGCGGCTGCAATCTCCAGCCCGGCGATCTGCTCGGCTCCGGCACGCAATCCGGCCCGGCGCCCGAAGAAGCCGGATCGCTGCTGGAACTGACCGGCGGCGGCAAGCAGAAACTGACTTTGGCCAATGGTGAAACCAGACTGTTCCTGGAAGACGGCGACAGCGTCGTCATGCGTGGCTGGGCCGAGAAAGCGGGCTGCGCGCGCGTCGGTTTCGGCGAGGTGGCCGGCACCGTATTGCCGCCACGCCAAGCTTGACCGAAATCCTGACCCGAACCTCGACCTCGACCTCGACCATGCAGCTCTATACCTACTTCCGCAGCTCCGCCGCCTATCGCGTACGCATCGCGCTGAATTTGAAAGGGCTGGCCTATCAGGCAATTCCGATTCATCTGCTCAACAACGGCGGCGAACATCTGGAGCCTGCCTATCGCAACATTAATCCGCAGGCACTGCTGCCGGCGCTGAGTAATGATGATGGTGCGGTGATGACGCAATCGCTGGCCATCATCGAATATCTGGAAGAACAATATCCGGATGTGCCGCTGCTGCCGGCCGAACCGGTGGACAGAGCCAGAGTCCGGGCCTTGGCATTGACGGTGGCTTGCGAAATTCATCCGCTCGGCAATCTGCGCGTGCTCAAGCATCTGGAGCAGGTCATGCAAGTATCGGCCGAAGCCAAGCTGGCGTGGAGCCGGCACTGGATGTATGAAGGCTTCGCCAGCCTGGAAGTGGCGCTTGCCGCCGACGCGCGCACCGGCCTTTTTTGCCATGGCAATACACCGACGCTAGCCGATTGCTGTCTGGCGCCACAGTTGTTCAATGCCCGGCGCTTCGACGTGAATCTGGCGCCTTATCCGACCTTGGCGCGTATCGATGCGGCCTGCGCCGAATTACCTGCTTTCATTGCAGCCCATCCGGCACGCCAGCCGGATGCGCAATAACGATAAACCATAACCCATCGTTTCACTTTTCGACCCGCTTGATCCCGACTTTTTATCCCGACTTTTAACTCCATAGAGAGATAACTAATGAGACGCCACTTTTTACTATTTTCACTACTGCAAGCTGCCAGCCTGCTGATCTGCGGAACTGCTGCTGCAGCCGACAATTATCCTAACCGTCCGATCCGCATGGTTGTGGGCTATCCGGCCGGAAGCGGGATCGACACTGTAGCGCGGCAGGTCGCGCACTACATGGAAAAATCGAGCGGGCAAACGATTTATATCGATAACAAGGCCGGCGCACTCGGCAATATCGCAGCGCTGAACGTCGCTACCGCACAACCCGACGGCTACACCATTCTCTTTACGCCGAATTCCGCACCGGCCATCAACAAATATCTCTTCAAAAAAATGCCATTCGACCCGGTCAAGGACTTCATTCCGGTCGCGCCTGTAGCAACCCTCGGTTTCGTGATACTGGTCAATCCGCAGACGCTGCCGGTAAAAAACCTGCAGGAGCTGACGGCGTTAATGAAAAAAAATCCCGGCAAATACAGCTACGGCACCGGCAATGCGACCGGCCAAGTGGCAGGCGCGCTGTATAGCAGCATGGCGAATGTGGATGTGTTGAATGTGCCGTACAAGGGCGTGCCCGAAGCAGTGATCGATCTGCTTGGCGGCCGGCTCCAATTTGTAATGGCCGATGCCTCATTTGCCGTGCCTTTGGTCAACAGCGGCAAGTTGAAAGCGCTGGCAGTGACCAACAAGACACGCGTCCAGGCGCTCAAAGACATTCCGACCATGGAAGAAGGCGGCGTGGCCGGCTACGATCTGATCGGCTGGTTCGGGATTTTCCTGCCGGCGAAAGCGTCGCCGGAAATTTCGCAGTATCTGGCGGCGCGAGTGAAAGCCGCCCTGACCGATCGGGCAACGGTAGAATCGCTACGCTCGATCGGCGTAGAACCCTGGCTAGGCAATTCGCAGGACCTGGCAAAAATGATCACAACCGATTCCGAAAAATGGGGCCGCATTATCAAGTCAGCGGGTATCACCGCCGAATAAGCGCGTAAAAATGAGGACTTAAATACGAGCGCCCAATAAAAAAACGATCACTGCAACGTAGTTCAGCGGAGGCGCAGCCAGGCGAGACGCGGCGGGGTGTTGTGCGCAGTGAGGTAAAGGAGGTGGCCGCAGGCCGCCGGGGACACGAACGGAGTACAACAGCCCGCCGCGTCTCGCCTGGCTGCGTCTCCACTGAACGGCATTACGGCACAAGCCATTTTCACGTCAAAAAGGGTAAAACAGATGAAATAATGGTCGAATCGGAGCAATATGCTGACGCAGATAAAAAAATCAGACAGCACATACCTGTGGAGACAAAATGACTTTCATTACCACCGCCCGCGCAGCCGCCGCGGCGCTATCCCTGATCCTTGGCCTGACCGCACTTCCCTCCTTCGCGCAGGATTATTCCCTGCTTAATTACACCGGACCGGACCGCATCGAAAAACTGATTGCGGCAGCCAAAAAAGAAGGCGGTCTGACGCTCTATACGTCGATCGCAGATAACGATTGGCCCCCGCTCAAAGCCGACTTCGAAAAGAAATACGGTGTCAAACTGACCGTCTGGCGCGCCGGCAGCGCCCAGGTCATGCAAAGATCGATTACCGAAACAGCGGCCAAACACTACGCGGTCGATGCAGTTCACATCGGCGCGCCGGAAATGGAAGCGCTGCATCGCGAACATATCTTGCAACCCGTCACTTCGCCGGTCTTCAAAAATCTGATACCGGACGCGGTCGCCAAACACCGCGAATGGGCATCGACGATGCTGACCGTATGGGTGCAAACCTACAACACCAACAAGATAAAGAAGGGCGATCTACCGAAGACCTATCAAGATCTGCTTGATCCGAAGTGGAAGGGCATGCTGGGCATCGAGGCCGAAGATGCGGACTGGTTCGCTTCGGCCATCTCGACCATGGGCGAAGCCAAGGGCCTCAAACTATTCCAGAACATCGTGGCAACCAATGGCATATCGCTGCGCAAGGGTCATACGCTGTTGCAGAATCTGGTGGCCGCCGGCGAAGTGCCGATGGCGCTGGCGATGTATAACTATGTGTCGACCGCCGTGATGCGCACCGGCGCGCCGGTCGACTGGTTCGCGATCGAACCTGCGATTGCCCGCGCCAACGCGATCGGCATCGCCCGCCACGCACAGCATCCCGCCGCCGCATTACTGTTTTACGACTATATTCTTTCGCCCGACGGACAGAAAATATTGGCTTCGCGGGATTACGTCCCGACCAATACCCTGGTTGCCTCGCCGATGAAAAATATCAAAATTAAATTGGAAGATCCCGACGCCACCATGGACCAATGGAGCAAATGGGTAAAGATTTATAACGATACGCTGGCAGGCAAATAGCCTGAGGCGAAATTAGAATTTCCGCTGCGGCGGCTTTGCGAGCTTGCATTGCCCGAGGTCCGATTTGAGCGCGCCCCGGATATTCACCGTCCGCCTTATTGATAAGTCGGTCCGGCTGATTTCGATGGAATCGAATGTCACTTTTTCGGGTGTGAATACCGCCGCACGCTTGCTTGCCGCACCGACCTCGGGAATCGAATAGCTGGCGGTGCTGTTTTTCTCGTCGAGCGTCACCGTCCACATGACATCGTCGACACCGTTCGACATCGCGCATTCCAGATACACGCGGGCCGGCGCAGACCCCGCGTGGGCGATGGCGGCGAAGCAATATAATCCAACTGCGAGAATGACCTTCATATCGCGTCCTTTTTGAGTGTGCATTTGGCGCACTCAGTATAGTGCAGCACGAGCGGTTCAATAGGTGAAATAAAAAGGATGCCAAATACTGCTATTTCTTAAATAGTCCCTTATATTGGGGCAATATTCTCAATCCTGCCATGGCTTGTAAAAATAGCCACAGCCCTCTTTCCTTATGCCTTCCTTATGCCGACAAATTCCGAAGATGCCGTATCGCGCTCCTATAAAAACGAAGCAAATGACGCAAACGGCACGGTCGAACCAAGCAAGGAAATCGCCTTCGCCAGATTAGCCATCGGCCTGGTTCAAGGCATTGCACTGTATGTTCTTTACAAATGTGCTTCGGAAAAAATCTGGCCCGACGATTTGAAGTTCCTGTTCATTCCTTTGACATTGATCGCAGCGCTGGTTCCCATCATTCTGATTTCGACGCTCGGGCATGCGCAATCAAGACTGGTGGAGATCTGGGGCGGTATTGCGACAATTGTCTTGACATTGCTCGGCTATTACGATTACTGGCGCGCCGGATTTTCAGCATTCTCCGATCTCGTCGGCAATGAAGCATCACCCTTTTTCCCGAATTTCTCCTTGATATCCGGACTGCTCGCAGGCTTTTCCATCGCGCAAGCGCTGGTGCTGGCAGCGAGCGCGGATGGCAAGCCGATTGCGCATTACGCGACCTATTTTGAAAGAGCCTGGAAATGCGCCGTTCAAATGTTGTTCGCGGGCATTTTCGTGGGCTTGCTGTGGCTGGTTCTGGAACTCGGCGCACTTTTGTTCATGCTGATCAAGCTGGATTTCCTGCAAACTTTATTAGCCAAGCGCTGGTTTTCCATCACCGCGACGACGCTGGCCTTTTCGTTTGCCTTTCATTTGACGGACGTTCGTCCCAACATCGTCAAAGGCATTCGCACACTGCTGCTGGTGTTGCTGTCGTGGCTGCTGCCGTTAGCCGTGTTGATCGTGTCGGGTTTCTTGCTCGGACTTCTCTGGACCGGCATGGCCCCGTTATGGACCACGCGTCACGCCGCTTCCGTATTGCTATGGGCGGCAGTGACGCTGATCGTCCTGATCAACGCCGCTTATCAAAACGGCTTGCCGGGCGTTGAAGTCGCGCGGACCTTACGCGTCGGCGCGCGCATGGCCTGCATTTTATTGTTGCCGATTACCTTGATGGCAATCTATGCGGTGGCCGCCAGGGTGCAGCAATATGGATGGACTTCCAGCCGCGTGATTGCGGGCGCAGCACTGCTCGTCGTCGGATTTTATACGGCAGGCTATTGCCGGGCGGCGATGAGCCGGCAGGTCTGGCTGAAACAAATCGCAAATACGAATATCTACGCGGCAATCTTTATTATTTTCATATTGATCCTTTTATTGTCGCCATTGTGCGATCCCGCGAGGATCGCCGTTGCCAGCCAATTGCGCCAACTGGAAAGCGGCAAAATCAGTGCCGCCAAATTCGATTTTGTATATCTGCGATTCGATGGCGCCAGGTACGGCATCGCGGCGCTGCGTAAATTGAGCACGTCCGCCGACACCGGCACCGACTCCAATATTGGCAATGCTGCGGAGCGGAAATCGATTCAGCAGGCTGCTGTCACCGCCTTGCAACAAACCAATCGCTGGAACGCCAAACAGTCGATCGACAAAACCGCCGGGCTTAATGCGATGAGTACGGTTGGCGAGCGTGAAATGCTCGCGGAAAATCTGCATGTATTCCCCGCCGCAAAATCTTTGCCGGCTTCTTTCCTGAACCAGTCCTGGACCGACGACGCCCCCACCAGCAACGCCCTGCCTTCATGTTTTAAGATAAAAGGTAAAATATGTGCCGTGTATTTCACCGACCTGGGCGGTGGAGCGGACAAGGATTTACTGTTGTTCAGCGACGATGCCAATCCCCAGGTCTTCGAACAAGCAGGCGATGGACACTGGAAAATCGCCGCCACGATTCCACTCTACCCAAAGGAGTGCCGCACGCAATTGCAGCGCGCCATCGAAACTGGGCGCTACCAAGCGGTGACGCCAAAACGCAAAGAGATCGAATTTGACGGGCAGCGCGTTCAAGTGCAGCCCTTCGGCCAAGTGCCCCTAACATGCAATGCAAACTCATTCCAAACTACGACAGTACATCCATGATCAATACAAGCAGAACATCCAGAGGCATGGCGGTCGCGCCGCACCATCTGGCCTCACAAGCGGCGCTGGCAATTTTGCGCAACGGCGGCAACGCGATTGAAGCGATGGTGGCCGCGGCGTCGACCATCGCGGTGGTTTATCCGCACATGAACAGTATCGGCGGCGACGGTTTTTGGCTGATCGCCAAGCCGAATGGCGAGACCATCGCCATCGATGCCTGCGGCGCGGCGGCCGCAGCGGCCAACATCGCCGCCTATTCGGCGCAAGGCCTGAAAACCATTCCGTTTCGCGGACCCTTGGCGGCCAATACGGTAGCCGGAACGGTTTCCGGCTGGGAGCTGGCTTTAACAATATCTGCCGAAATGGGCGGCAAGCAGTCTTTGAACAATTTGCTGGCCGACGCGATTCATTACGCCCGCTCCGGCTTTCCCATTAGCGAAAGCCAGAGCGCCACAACGCGGGCAAAGTTGGCTGAATTGCGCGATGTGGCGGGATTTGCAAAGGTCTTTTTACCCGGCGGCGCAGTCCCGGAAACCGGCAGCAATTTCACCAATCCGGCATTGGCAAACACCTTGCAAATGCTGGCCGATGATGGCCTCGGGAGCTTCTACCGCGGGCGGCTGGCCGATAAAATTGCAGCCGATCTGGCCGGCGTCGGATCGCCGGTCGGCATCGACGATCTGCACGCCCATCGCGCCGAATTGAAACAGCCTCTGCAACTGACGCATAGCGCCGGCACGCTGTTCAATACGGCGCCGCCGACCCAAGGCCTGGTTTCGTTGGCGATTCTCGGCCTGCTCGACCGTGCCGGCCTGGCTTCAGTGCAGGCCGATAGCGCCGATCACGTGCATCTGGCCGTGGAAGCGACCAAACTGGCATTCGGCCTGCGGGACCGCTACATCACCGATCCGGCCCATATGCAGGTCGATGCGCAAAGCCTGCTGGCGCCGGAGGCACTGGATAATCTGGCGCGCAACATCGATATCGGACATGCCGCGCCGTGGGGTCCGGGCCAGGGGCCGGGCGATACGATCTGGATGGGCGTCTGCGATGGCGACGGCCTGGCGGTGTCGTTCATTCAAAGTATTTATCACGAGTTCGGCAGCGGCATCGTGCTGCCGGGCACCGGAATCAATTGGCAAAACCGGGGCGCGTCGTTCAGCCTCGATCCCACCCATCTATGGGCGCTGCTGCCCGGCAAAAAACCGTTTCACACACTGAATCCCGCCGCGGCACGCCTGAATGACGGACGAATAATGGTCTACGGCAATATGGGCGGCGACGGCCAGCCGCAAAGCCAGTCGGCGGTATTTACCCGTCATGTGGTGTTCGGACAACAACTGCAAACCGCCGTCAGCGCCCCGCGCTGGCTGCTGGGGCGCACTTGGGGGGAAAGCTCGGATTCGCTCAAGCTGGAATCGCGTTTTTCGCCCGAGACAGTGCAATCGCTGCGTGCGCGCGGCCATGAGGTCGACGTGCTCGGCGCCTACGATTCCGCATTCGGTCACGCCGGCGCCATTGTGCGCCATCCGGACGGCATGCTGGAAGGCGCCTCCGACCCGCGCTCAGATGGGATTGCGGCGGGCTTTTAAGGCAACGCTGATTTAGTGCCATGGGTGCCCTTTTTTTCACGCGGCACGGGCCCTACCCCTCACCCAAATGAACGATTTTTTATGGCACTAAAGAAAATCAGTCAACTTCGAATTTTCTTTAAATCCATAAAAGACCGTTCATTTGGGTGAGGGGTAGGGCCCGTGCCGCGTGAAAAAAAGGGCACCCATGGCACTAAATCAGCGTTGCCTTAAAAGCCCGCCGCAATCCCATCCGAAGCAGGTCCGCCCTAATTCCCAATGTTATAATCGCGCATTCCCGGCTGACGCCCGCGCAACGCGCCGGCAGCTCCGCCGCCCCTCCGTTGCAGCAACTGCACAGCAGCATCTTCGGTATCTTGCGCTGGGGCGGATTAAACAAAAAGACCATGCAGAAAAAACTTTTCATCAAAACTTTCGGCTGCCAAATGAACGAGTACGACTCGGACAAGATGGCCGATGTGCTCAATCTGTCCGACGGCCTGGTTAAAACCGACCGTCCGGAAGATGCGGATATTATTTTGCTCAACACTTGCTCGGTGCGCGAGAAGGCGCAGGAAAAGGTATTTTCCGATCTGGGCCGTCTGCGCGAATTGAAACTGAAAAATCCGGATCTGCTGATCGGCGTCGGCGGCTGCGTGGCGTCGCAGGAAGGTGAAGCCATCGTCAAACGGGCGCCGTATGTCGACATGGTATTCGGGCCGCAAACGCTGCACCGCTTGCCGCAGATGATCAACGAACGCCGCAGCAGCGGCCGCTCGCAGGTCGATATCAGTTTCCCCGAAATCGAAAAATTCGATCACATGCCGCCCGCCAAGGTCGAAGGCGCGACAGCGTTTGTATCGATCATGGAAGGCTGCAGCAAGTATTGCAGTTATTGCGTCGTGCCTTACACGCGCGGCGAAGAAGTTTCCCGGCCGTTCGACGATGTGCTGACCGAAGTGGCCGGACTGGCCGAACAGGGCGTCAAGGAAATTACGCTGCTCGGGCAAAACGTCAACGCCTATCGCGGCATGATGGTCGACCATCGCGGCCTGTCCGAAGTCGCCGACTTTGCCCTGCTGATCGAATACGTCGCCGATATTCCCGGCATCGAGCGGATCCGTTTTGTGACCAGCCATCCGAAAGAATTCACGCAGCGCCTGATCGATACCTACGCCAAGGTGCCGAAACTGGTCGATCATTTATATCTGCCGGCGCAGCATGGCTCGGATCGCATCCTGGCCGCGATGAAGCGCGGCTACACCTCGCTGGAATATAAATCGGTACTGCGCCGTCTGCGCGAAGTTCGGCCTAATATTGCCGTTTCCAGCGATTTCATCGTCGGCTTTCCCGGCGAAACCGATGAAGATTTTGCGGCATTGATGAAATTGATTACCGATATCGGCTATGACAGCAGCTTCAGTTTCATTTTCAGTCCGCGTCCCGGCACGCCGGCGGCCAACCTGGCCGACGACACGCCTTATGAAGTCAAGCTGAAACGCCTGCAGCATCTGCAAGCCGTCGTGCAGCAAAGCGCCGACCGCATCAGCCAACAGATGGTCGGCACCGTTCAGCGTATTCTGGTTGAGGGGCCGTCCAAAAAAGATCCCGGAGAAATGCAGGGCCGCACCGAGAATAACCGGGTCGTCAATTTCGACGGCGGTCCGAACGGTGGGCGGCTGATCGGCCAACTGATCGATGTGAATATCCTGCAGACCTACTCGTTTTCACTGCGCGGCGAAATCGTCGTCAAACAATAAAACCCCCACAGGCATCTATATTGAAAACATCGACTGCCCCGCAATTCTTTATTCCGAGTCCGCTGGACAATAAGCGTCTGGCGCATTTGTGCGGGCCGCTCGACGAAAATCTGCGGCAGATCTCCGCTGCGCTGGATGTCACCCTGTTTCGCCGCGGCGAGAAATTTATCGCCAGCGGCAGCAACGCCGGACGCGCCACGGAAATTCTCGAACGGTTTTATGCAATAGCCGACAAGCCGATTTCCGTCGAAGATATCCAGTTGGCGTTGGTCGAGCAACGCGCCGGCGCCGAACCGGATGAAGTATTCCCGGACGCGCCCATCATCGGCGGCGGCAGCAAAAACGCCGTCCTCACGGAAGCATCCGAAATCGAATTCCCGGTATTGAAAACGCGCCGCCACGATCTGCGCGGCCGGACGCCGCATCAAAATCAATATATCCGTTCGATTCTGGAACACGACATCACCTTCGGCATCGGCCCGGCCGGCACCGGCAAAACCTATCTGGCCGTGGCGTGCGCGGTGGATGCGCTGGAACGGGATGCCGTCAAGAAAATCGTGCTGACGCGCCCGGCCGTGGAAGCCGGCGAACGTCTAGGCTTTCTGCCCGGCGATCTGGCGCAAAAGATCGATCCGTATCTGCGTCCGTTATACGATGCCTTGTACGATTTGCTTGGCTTCGACCGCACGCAGAAAATGTTTGAAAAACAGGCGATCGAAATTGCGCCGCTGGCCTACATGCGCGGCCGCACGCTGAATCACGCATTCATCATTCTGGATGAAGCGCAAAACACCACGACCGAGCAAATGAAGATGTTCCTGACGCGCATCGGTTTCGGCAGCAAAGCCGTGGTGACCGGCGATATTACGCAGATCGATCTGCACCATGGCCAGCGCAGCGGCCTGATCGATGCAGCGCAGATATTGCAAAACGTCCGCGGCATCGCTTTCTCGCAATTCAGCAGCAAGGATGTCGTGCGCCATCCGCTGGTGGGCCGGATTGTCGACGCGTATGAAGCAGCGGCAGGACATAAAACCGCCGCGCAAACTTCCGTTGCCGCCGCAAAAACCATCGCAGGCAATGCGACCGCCACCGGCATCACCAAATCCGCCCGTCCCCGAAACGCCAATGCCGCCAAAAAATAAACTCTCGCTGTCGGTGCAATATCCCGACGCGCGCCTGAAGCCGCTCCTGTCGCGCGGCACTATCCGGCGCTGGGTGCAAAGCGCCTTGTTTGCGCCCGCCGAGCTGACCATCCGTTTTGTCGATGCCGATGAAGGACGCGCCTTGAACCGCGATTACCGCGGCAAGGATTACGCTACCAATGTGCTGACTTTTGCTTACTCCGAAGATAACAGCGCCGAAGATGAAGGCAATGAAGTGACGCAGGCCGATATCGTGCTGTGCACCGACGTGCTGCAACGCGAAGCGAAGGAACAGGGCAAGACGCTCGAACAGCACGCAGCGCATCTGATCGTGCACGGCGTATTGCACGCGCAGGGCTACGATCATGAAACCGATGAAGAAGCGGCTGAAATGGAACAGATCGAAATTGAATTACTGGCCGCGCTGAAAATGCCGAATCCTTACGCGTTGGACGGCGGACCGCGATCGGTGTGATGCTGCAGTCGGGTGCATCATCATAACTTGGTGCATCGCTCCGCAAAA
The DNA here is from genome assembly GCA_036500325.1 of Herbaspirillum sp. Taxonomy (GTDB): domain Bacteria; phylum Pseudomonadota; class Gammaproteobacteria; order Burkholderiales; family Burkholderiaceae_D; genus Herbaspirillum. The sequence goes on from DASYCG010000001.1 coordinate 18,335, forward strand.
TGTCGCTATTTTCCATAAATTTGTCGCAAATCGGTGCAATCGCCATTCAATCGCCATTTGAATGTCCATACTGCGCCGTTATTTCACAACACTCGGCTGCTTCGGCCGGCGATTTATAGACTTGTCACATATTTGTTGTATCCTATTGTGAATCGAAACTCTGTCCCATCGGCTCACGCCATATGCAAGAACTCCCCAGTAGTATCAGATCTGATGCTAAACCCCATCGTTCATTATTTGAACGCCTGACCGCTCTCATATCTCCCGAACCTGAAAACCGCGCAGAACTGCTCGATGTGCTGCAGGATGCGCACGCACGCAATCTGATCGACGCCGATGCCTTATCGATGATCGAAGGCGTGTTTCAGGTGTCCGATCTTTCGGTGCGCGACATCATGGTGCCGCGCTCGCAAATGGATGTCATCAACATCAACGAACCGATCGAAAGCTGGATGCCGTCCGTGCTGAGCACCGCTCACTCGCGCTTTCCGGCGGTCGAAGACGAACGCGATAATGTGATCGGCATTCTGCTGGCCAAGGATTTATTGCGCTATTACGCACATGAGTCGTTCGATGTGCGCACGATATTGCGCCCTGCGGTGTTCATTCCCGAGTCGAAACGCCTGAACGTTCTGCTGCGCGATTTCCGCCAGAATCGCAATCACATGGCGATTGTGGTCGACGAGTACGGCGGCGTCGCCGGCCTGATCACGATTGAAGATGTGCTCGAACAGATCGTCGGCGATATCGAGGATGAATACGATATCGACGAAGACAAGGACGACATCATTCCGATCAAGGACGGTGAAGTCGGTCCGCGCTGGCGGGTCAAGGGATTGACCGAAATCGACCATTGCAACGAGGTGATCGGCGCCTCTCTGTCCGACGAAGAAGCCCACACCATCGGCGGCCTCATCGCCAATCACCTGAGCCGGGTGCCGATCAAGGGCGATCAGCTTGAACTGGGCGGCATCCGCTTCACTGTCGCCGTGGCCGACGCGCGCCAGGTCCATCTGATTATTGCCGAAAAATTACCCGGCGCAAACGCAGATATGGATCTGTTCTGATGCCATCTGCAGCAAAGCCGGCCTCGGCATCCGGCTTTCTTCTTTCCGCTTATTTACCCTTGCAGCTTTTGCTGGCGACCCTGCTGGCCGGCGCCTGCAATGTCCTGGCGTTCGCCCCGTTTCATATATGGCCGCTGCAGATTCTGGCCCAGGCCTGGCTATTCCTTCAAATCGCGCGTTATCCGCAGCCCCGGCGCAGTTTTGCATTAGGCTGGATTTACGGTTTCGGCTGGACCGCCTGCGGCGTGTATTGGCTTTACATCAGCATGCATGTCTATGGCGGCATGGTCAGTTGGATGGCGGCGCTGGCGGTAGCTTTACTGGCAGCGTTCGTCGGCCTGTATAGCGGGCTGGCGCTGGCGCTGGCCAGCACCTTGCAGCGGCGCTGGCGCTGTTCGGATACCGTGATGTTGCTGCTTTTGCTGCCGGCGCTTTGGACGCTGGCCGAATGGGCGCGCGGCTGGATTTTCACCGGATTCCCGTGGCTGATCGGCGGTTATGCGCATAGCGTCGGGCCGCTCAAAGGATACGCACCGGTATTCGGCGTTTATGGCGTGGGGACGATTGCGGCGATCGCTGCCGGATGTTGCGCGTTGGCGATCGTCAAACGCAGCGCGGCATTTAACTGGCGTTCGACCGCGAAGCCGCTGATTGCCGCCGCCGCGTTGCTGCTGGGCGGCGTCGCGCTGCATGGCATCGATTGGACCCGGCCTCACGGCGCGCCGATCAGCGTACGCCTGCTGCAAGGCAATGTCGCGCAGGAATTCAAGTTTTCGGAACAGGCGCTGACCTCGACATTGCAGGCCTACGACGCGGCGATCCGCAGCGCCCCCGCCGATCTGATCGCCACGCCGGAGACCGCCATTCCCATGTTGCCGCAGCAACTGCCGATCGGCTATCTGGACAATCTGGCCGACTATGCAAAGAGCACCGGCAGCCATCTGGCGCTGGGCATTCCCTTGTCCGACGGCCCCGGCACGTACAGCAACAGCGTCATCGCATTCCCGCCGGTTGCGCCCGCCACGATCGATAAGCCGCCAACGCTTTATCGCTACGACAAACATCATTTGGTGCCGTTCGGCGAATTCGTCCCGTTCGGCTTCCACTGGTTCGTCGATATGATGCATATCCCGTTGGGCGACATGACGCGCGGCGGCGTGCTGCAATTGCCGTTTGCGGTCAAGGATCAATGGGTCATGCCGAATATCTGCTATGAAGATTTGTTCGGCGAAGAAATTGCCGCGCAACTGGGGACTGCCTATCTCGACGGCGAACCGCAGGCCAGCATCCTGTTGAACATGTCGAATATCGCTTGGTTCGGCGATACCATTGCATTGCCGCAACATCTGCAGATTTCCCAAATGCGCGCATTGGAAACCGGACGTCCGATGCTGCGCGCCACCAATACCGGCGCCACCGCCATCATCGATCCCAAAGGTGTGATCACAGCCGAGCTGACGCCTTACACCGCCGGCACCCTGGCGGCGCAAGTGCAGGGTTATCAGGGTTGGACGCCGTATGTGCTGGCCGGCAACAAACTAATTCTGACACTGTTATTACTGGCACTGGGATGGACTTGGCTGCAAGCTCGGCGGCGGGATAAGTAATGTCGTTTAGTTAAGGGGCCGTCTGGCGGCTGTGGCGGTATGTTGTGCGCGGTGAGGTAAAGGAGGAGACGGCCGCAGGCCGCCGGGGGACACGAACGGAGTACAACATACCGCCACAGCCGCCAGACGGCCCCTTAACTGAGCGGCATTACGATTTATCTGACATCAATTCCATCGCTATTTCGCTCTTAAAACGACGGCGTGACGCAGCAAAACCCGCTAAAATTCAAGGTTTTAGCAAATCAGCAGGCCGGACTCCAATACGATGCTTACTTTTCAACAAATTATCCTCAAGCTGCAAGATTACTGGGGCGCCCAGGGCTGCGCATTATTGCAACCCTACGACATGGAAGTCGGCGCCGGCACGTCCCATACCGCGACCTTTCTGCGCGCCATCGGACCGGAGCCGTGGCGTGCCGCCTATGTGCAACCGTCGCGCCGCCCGAAAGACGGACGCTATGGCGAAAACCCGAATCGGATGCAGCATTACTACCAATACCAGGTCGTGCTGAAGCCGGCGCCCGAAAATATTCTGGATCTGTATCTCGGCTCGCTGGAGGCGCTGGGACTGAATTTGAAGCAAAACGACGTGCGTTTCGTTGAAGACGACTGGGAAAACCCGACGCTGGGCGCCTGGGGCCTGGGCTGGGAAGTCTGGCTCAACGGCATGGAGGTGACGCAGTTCACCTATTTCCAGCAGGTCGGCGGCCTCGATTGCAAACCGGTACTGGGCGAAATCACCTATGGGATCGAGCGTCTGGCCATGTATCTGCAGGGCGTTGAAAACGTCTACGACCTGGTATGGACCGAAGTCACCGAGAATAACGCGACACGCCGCCTGACCTATCGCGACGTATTCCATCAAAACGAGGTCGAGCAATCCACTTATAACTTCGAGCATTCGAATACCGATTTCCTGTTCTCGCTGTTCGGCAATTACGAATCCGAAGCCAAGCGCCTGCTGGAAGTACCGCTGGCGCTGCCGGCCTACGAGATGATTCTGAAGGCCGCGCATACCTTTAATCTGCTGGATGCCCGCGGCGCCATTTCGGTGACCGAACGCGCCGCTTATATGGGGCGCATCCGCAATTTGTCGCGTGCGGTTGCGCAGGCGTATTTCGAGTCGCGCGAAAAACTCGGTTTTCCGATGTTGCAAGCGGACGCAGGCGCAGATAAAAAACATGCGCTGGCCAGTTAGTCGTTCCTTGCCCTATCTTGCAATCCGTTCTACTGCAGCCCTGCCCTGACTACGATCAAAAGTAAAACATGAATCAAACACTGTTAATCGAATTACTGACCGAAGAACTGCCGCCGAAGGCCTTGTCGAAGTTGGGCGATGCGTTTGCCGCCGGCATTTTCAACGGTCTGAAAACACGCGATTTCCTGGAAGGCGATGCCATCGCCACCGCCTACGCCACGCCACGCCGCCTGGCCGTCATCATCACCAATGTACGCGCCGTTTCGCTGGACAAGGCGATGCGCGAAAAAGTCTTGCCGGTATCGATCGCACTGGACGCCGCCGGCGCGCCGACCGCGCCGTTGATTAAAAAACTGGCGGCGCTCGCAACGCAAACCGGGGTCGCGACCATCGCCATCGATCAGTTGGAACGCGCAGCCGACGGCAAAGCGGAAAGTTTTTTCCATGTGTACACCGCCAAGGGCAGCCCGCTGCAGGCAGGCTTGCAAACTGTGTTGGAAGAAACCCTGGCCAAGCTGCCGATTCCGAAGGTGATGAGCTATCAGCGCCAAAGCGGCCGCGATGCCGGACAGACCGTTCATTTCGTACGGCCTGCTCACAAGCTGATCGCATTGCACGGCAGCGATATCGTGCCGGTCAATCTGCTCGGTCTGGATGCCGGCAACATCACGCTGGGCCATCGCTTCCTGTCGCAAGGGGAAATCGCCATCGCGGAACCGGCCCGCTACGCGGAAGCGCTGAATACCCAGGGCAAGGTCATCGCCGGTTTCGGCGAACGCAAGGAAAACATCCGTGCCGCCTTGCTGCGCGCAGCCGGCGACGATCAGGTGCTGATGCCGGAAGCGCTGCTCGACGAAGTCGCGGGGCTGGTCGAATGGCCGGTAGTCTACGTCTGCAAATTTGAAGATGCATTCCTGACGGTGCCGCAGGAATGCCTGATCCTGACGATGCAAACCAATCAGAAATATTTCGCGCTGACCGATGCCGCCGGCAAGCTGCGTTCGCGCTTTCTGATCGTCTCCAATCTGGCGACCGACGACCCGCATCACATTATCGAAGGCAACGAACGCGTGGTGCGTCCGCGCTTGTCGGACGCCAAATTTTTCTATGAGCAGGACCAAAAGAAAACGCTTGCCGACCGGGTACCGTTGCTGGCCAATGTGGTTTATCACAACAAGCTCGGCAACCAGTTGCAGCGCACTGAACGCATCCAGGCGCTGGCCGGCCAGATCGCCGCCATGCTGGGCGGCGACGTGACGTTGGCGCAACGCGCCGCATTCCTCGCCAAAGCCGATCTGCTGACCGATATGGTGGGAGAGTTTCCTGAGCTGCAGGGCATTATGGGCAGCTACTATGCGCGTCATGACGGCGAACACGCCGATGTCGCACAGACTGCCGCCGAACATTACCAGCCCCGCTTCGCCGGCGACGCATTGCCGCTGACGGCAACCGGTACCGCGGTTGCCCTGGCCGACAAACTGGAAACCCTGGTCGGTATCTGGGGCATCGGGCTGCAGCCCACCGGCGACAAAGATCCGTTTGCACTGCGCCGCCACGCGCTGGGCGTGCTGCGCATGCTGGTCGAGAAACGGTTGCCGCTGTCGATCATCGCCCTGTTGCGCGACGCCGGCGCCCTGTTTGCCGACAACACCAATTTCAAAGACCCGAGTGCGGATCTGAGCAATTTCATTTACGATCGTTTGCGCGGCCTGTTGCGCGAACGCGGTTACGCCCAGAACGAAATCGAGGCAGTGGTGGCGCAGCAACCCGATATCCTGGCCGATATCGATGCACGGCTGGCAGCAGTGCAGGCGTTTGCCGCGTTGCCGGAAGCCGAAGCACTGGCCGCGGCCAACAAACGCATCACCAATATTCTGAAAAAAACCGAAGGCGCCATTGCGGCCATGGTGCAACGCGATCTGCTGCAGGAAACGGCTGAACAGAATCTGTACGCTGCGATGCTGAAATTGCAGCCGGATATCGACACTGCATTCGCCCGCAACGATTTTGCAGGCGCATTGAAGGCCCTGGCGCAATTGCGCGAAGGTGTGGATGCCTTCTTCAACGATGTGATGGTGATGGCGGAAGATCTGCAATTGCGCAACAATCGCCTGGCATTGCTGGCGCAGCTGCACAGGATGTTGAACCGGGTTGCCGATATTTCCAAGCTGGCGGCTTAATGGTCATAGCCAAATCAGGTGTGGGGAGCGAACACATGAAACTGATTATTCTGGATCGGGACGGCGTCATCAACCAGGACTCCGACTCCTTCATCAAAACGCCCGAAGAATGGATACCGCTGCCCGGCTCGCTGGAAGCGATCGCACGTTTGAACCAGGCCGGTTACCGGGTCGTGGTGGCAACCAACCAATCCGGTGTCGGGCGCGGTCTTTTTGCGATGGCGACGCTGAATGCCATTCATCAGAAAATGCACACCTCGGCGCAACAGGTCGGCGCCGATATCGATGCCGTTTTTTTCTGCCCGCACACCCAGGACGACAACTGCGATTGCCGCAAGCCGAAGTCCGGCATGCTGCTGGAGATCGCCAAGCGTTTCGGCATCAATTTGCGCCAGGAAAGCGTGGTCGTCATCGGCGATTCATTGCGCGATCTGCAAGCAGGTTTTGTGGTGGGCTGCGTGCCGTATCTGGTATTGACAGGCAAGGGGCAAGATACGTTGAACAAGGGCGGCTTGCCGCCGGGCACCAAGACTTACGCCGATCTGGCTGAAGTGGTCGAAGTGCTGCTTAGCGCCGATACGTCGCAGCACACCAATCCGATTGAAACATTGTCATAATGCTTTAGCTGCAGCTTTGACAGCTGCAGGTTGGACCCCATTTAGGAGAGTTGATTTGCGCTTCACATTATTTCTGCGGTCCCTGCTGTTTTTTACGCTGATGACCGTTGCCACCGTGATCTGGGCGCTCGCGTGTTTTCTGTTTGCCCCATTGCCCTACGCCAAGCGGTATTACTGCACCTCGCGCTGGAACGTATTTGTGATCTGGATGGCGAAAGTGATCTGCGGCATCCGCTACCGGATCAAAGGCGCCGAAAACCTGCCCGACCAACCGGTTATCCTCTTGTCCAAGCATCAATCGGCATGGGAAACCATCTTCTATCTGATGTGGATGCCGCGGCCGCTGGTCTATGTGTTCAAAAAAGAACTGACGTATATTCCATTTTTCGGATGGGGCATCGGCTTGTTGCGCATGATTCCGATCGATAGAAGAAAAGGCCGCGATGCCTTCGCGCAAGTGGTCGAGCAAGGCAGGAAACGCCTTGCCGATGGTCAATGGGTCATCATGTTCCCGGAAGGCACCCGGATTCCGGTCGGCGAAAAAGGCAAATACAAGCACGGCGGCGCACGTCTGGCAGTTGAAACCAACACCGTCGTGGTACCGATTGCGGTCAATGCCGGCGAATGCTGGCCCAAGAATTCCTTCATCAAGCGGCCCGGCGTCATCACGGTCTCCATTGGCCCGCCGATCTCGCCGGAAGGCCTGGAAGCAGCCGATCTGACGCTACAGGTCGAAAATTGGATAGAATCCGAAATGCGCGTTATTTCGCCGGCGGTTTATCGTCATCAGGCTACCCATACGGGCAAGCGGACGGGCCGGTCCCATAGAGCTTCTTGATTTCAGGTTTTCGTGTTTCCGTATTTTTGGTATTGCGTCCGGTATTGATCTCAGTATTTAGCTTATTTACAACGGCCATTTTGAAACTACTACGTCAAAAACGTCAGCAACCAGGTCCCGAGCAGCTCGCGCTACAGCTCGATCTGTTTGCACCGGCCGACGTTCAGCCTGGCATGTTGCGTACGCCGGGACCGGCCACCGCGCCGCTGCCTGAAATCGATATTGCGCCACCGCCGGTCGCCCCCGGCTGGCGCCGCCTGTATGTCGACGAACATATGCTCGACTATGTGCTGCAGCGCTCCAAACGGCGCTCGATCGGCTTCCTGATCAACGATGACGGCTTGCGCATCACCGCGCCCAAATGGGCCACCATCAGCGAAATCGAAAAAGTCATTCAGGAAAAGAAACGCTGGATTTTCAACAAGCTGCACGAACGCCGCGAGCGCTCGGCGCGGCGGCTGCAACCGCCGATGCAATGGCGTGACGGCGCTACCTTGCCTTACCTTGGTCAAGACATCATCCTGCGGGTGCGTGCGGCGCAGAATGCAGGTATTGTCTATGACGCACAGTTGCTCGAACTGATCGTCTGCCTGCCGGAAGGCGCCGGTGAGCAGCAATTGAAAGATCGCGTGCAGGGCTGGTTGCAAACGCAGGCCAAGCATCTGTTTGCCGAGCGCCTGCCGATTTATGCCGAAAAACTGAATGCAAGCTATCAATCGTTTGCGTTGTCATCGGCAACAACGCAATGGGGTTCATGCACGGCTGACGGAAAAATCCGCCTGAACTGGCGTTTGATGCACTTTGCGCTGCCGATGATCGATTATGTGATCGCCCATGAACTATCGCATCTGCGTGAAATGAATCACGGCCCGAAATTCTGGGCCACGGTGCAGTCGATCTTTCCGGAATTCGAAAGCGCCAAAAAAGCCCTGCGCGACAGCGCGCCGGAAACCCTGCCGATTTTTTAATTTATTGGATATCTCATGCGCATCCTTCACACCATGCTTCGCGTCGGCGACATGCAAAAATCCATCGATTTCTATACCCGGCAATTGGGCATGACCTTGCTGCGCACAGTCGACAGGCCGGAACAGAAATACACGCTGGCCTATCTGGGTTACGGCAAGAATCCGGAACATGCCGAGCTGGAACTGACGTTCAACTATGGCGTGGAAAAATACGATCTGGGAGATGCTTACGGCCATATCGCGATTCAGGTAGCCGATGCCGCAGCGACTTGCAGCAGCGTCAAGGCGCAGGGCGGCACCGTTACCCGTGAAGCCGGGCCGGTTAAAGGCGGCAATACGGTGATCGCTTTTGTGCAGGACCCGGACGGTTACAAAATCGAATTGATCCAGCGCGAGGCGGCGTAACGGGAATTTTGCGTACGCCGGTAAGCTTCTATAGGCTTCAGCAGGCTTTTATTTGCGGCTGAGAATATTCGCCAGTGCGACAAACCGCTCGACCGCTACCGCTTCCGGCCGGTCCTGCGGGTTGATCCCGGCGTCGATCAAATCCTGCTCCAGCAGTAAACCGGCGACGCAATTGCGAATGACCTTGCGCCGTTGCGAAAACGCCTTGGTCACCACCTGTTCCAGCGCCGGCAATTCGCACTGCAGCGGCTGTGCAATCGGGATCATGCGCACGATTGCAGATTCCACGCGCGGCGGCGGATCGAACGCCGTCGGCGGCACGATAAACCGCAAATCCATCCGGTAACGCCATTGCAGCATCACCGACAGCCGCCCGAAAGCCTTGCTGCCCGGCGCGGCCACCATGCGCTCCACGACTTCCTTTTGCAACATGAAATGCTGATCCTGCACCAGCGGCGCAAACTCGGCCAGATGGAACAGCAGCGGCGTGGAAATGTTATACGGAAGATTGCCGACTACCCGCAGCTTCTGTCCGGCCGGCGCAGTTTCGGATGCCGCGATGGAAGCAAAATCGAATTTAAGCGCATCGGCGGAATGCACGATCAGCCGGTCGGCAGGAAATGCATGCTCCAGCCGCGTTACCAGATCGCGGTCGAGCTCCACCACATGCAATTGCTTGAGAGACTCCAGCAGCAGTTTCGTCATCGCGCCCAGGCCGGGCCCGATTTCAACCATCGTATCGCCGGCGGCCGGCGCGATATCCTTGATGATGTTGTATAGGACGAGCTGATCGGTCAGGAAATTCTGACCGAAGCGTTTACGCGGAATATGTTTCATTGTCTGCTTTTTGTTTTGCCGATTTTCGCCATGGCGGCGGCGGCTTCGATGGCGGCAATCATGCTCTGATGATCGGCCTGCCCGATACCGGTTGCGGCAAGATCGAGCGCAGTGCCGTGATCGACCGAAGTCCGGATGATGGGCAAGCCCAGTGTCACGTTGATGCCGTGACCGAAGGTAGCGAATTTGAGTACTGGCAAACCCTGATCGTGATACATCGCCAGCACGCAATCGGCGTCCTGCAGATATTTTTCCTGAAACAGGGTATCGGCCGGATAAGGGCCGCGGGCATCGATGCCGCGCGCCTGCGCCGCCTTGATTGCCGGCGTGATCACGTCGTCTTCCTCATGCCCCAGATAACCGTTCTCGCCTGCATGCGGATTCAGTCCGGTCACCAGGATGCGTGGATGCGCGAGGCCGAATTTGCGTTGCAGATCATGCTGCAGGATATCCAGCGTGCGCGTCAGGCTGTCGTAATCGATGGCGGCCGAGACGTCTTTCAGCGGCAAGTGCGTGGTGGCCAGTGCGACACGCAAATACTTCAGTGCGGACCCCGATGCTTTCGGCGGTGCGCCTGCCAGCATCATGACAACTTGGGCGGTGCCGGTTTGTTCGGCCAGATATTCGGTATGCCCGGTAAAAGGAACACCCGCATCGTTGATTGTGCTTTTCTGTAAAGGCGCCGTGACGATTGCGTCGAAATGCCCGGCCTGCGCGCCGGCGATGGCGACATCCAGAGTCTGCAGCACCGCCAAACCATTCCGCGGATCGAGCCGGCCGGCCACGACCGGTGCGGCCAGCGGACAATCGATTACTGTCAGGCAGATTGCATTCGACGGCAGGACAACAGGCAGTACGGCATTTTTTTGCCAGTCGCTTAAAGCAATTACCTGGAGCGCTATAGGCGCGCCCGGCGTCCTATCCGCTGCCGCATTCAATGCCGATGCCGTCCGCCGCAGCAGCGCCGCATCGCCAATCAGAATGCTGTCGACAACGGCACGCAGAGCCCAGGCCGCCCTGAGGGTAATTTCCGGACCGATACCGGCCGGTTCGCCGCAGGTCAAGGCCAGCACCGGCCGCCTGTCGTTCGCACCGTTTGCATCCTTCGCATCGCTTGTGTCGTTATGCATCGTCATGCTTTGCAAAGCAGCGTCATCGCGTGCGGATCAATAATCCGTACGGTATTCGACGTAGGCCCGGTCACGCAATTGGCGCAACCAATCGTCAGTGGCCTCCGCCACCTTGCGCTCGCGAATTGCTGCACGGGCGGTGGTGCGCTGACGCTCCAACGACACATCGTCGGACTTGCGCTCAAGCACCTGGATCAGGTGAAATCCGAACGGCGATTCAATCGGATCGCTGACTTGTCCGATCTGCAATGCATCCATTGCTTTTTCGAATTCCGGTACGGTATCGCCAGGATAGATCCAGCCCAGATCGCCGCCTTTGGACGCCGATAAATCGTTGGAATACAGCCTGGCCAAATCTTCAAACGTGGCCGCATGATTATCCAGGCGCTGTTTCAGTTCGACCAGTTTGCGGCGTGCATCGGCGGCCGTCACGGTCGGGGTTACCTTGATCAGAATGTGGCGCGCATGGGTCTGCTGGACCGGGGCGGCTGCGGTGGCACTGGCGCCGGCAACAGTACGGCTATCCACCAGTTTTAAAATGTGAAAACCGTTGCCGCTGCGAATCACCGGCGCCAGTTGGCCCGGCTTCAGATTGGCCACCGCCTCGGCAAATAATTGCGGTAAATGGTCCGGTGTGCGCCAGCCGAGATCGCCGCCGGTCATTGCATCGGGCGCATCAGAATAGGTCGCTGCCAATTTCCCGAAATCGCCGCCGGTGTGGACTTGCCGATAAACCTCTTCGGCACGCTTGCGGCGCTCGGCGACTTGTTCTGTGGTTGCGTTGTCCGGTACCCGAATCAGAATTTGAGCGACATCCAATTCTTGCGTTTGCGGACCGGCCTTGGCCTCAGCCGCCAGGTAATTATCGATTTCAGAATCGGAAATCTGAACCTTGGTATCGACTTCACGCTCGCGCACGCGCTGCATCAGGATTTCGCCGCGAATCTGTTCGCGGAATGCTTTAAAGGAAACGCCTTCCTGCTGCTCCAGCTGCGCGCGGAATTGCGGCAGGGTCAATTTATTCTGCGCTGCAATGCCTTCGACTGCCTTATCCAGAGTGGCGTCATCGACCTTGATGCCGTCTTCTTTAGCCTGCTGGATTTGAGCATGCTCGACAATCATCCGTTCCAGCACTTGCGCCTGAATCTGGTTTTGCGGCGGTAATGCAACACCTTGTTCCTTCATCCGCTGTTGCACCATCTTGATGCGGTCGAACAGTTCCCGGCGCGTAATCACCTCATTATTGACCACGACCAGAATGGCATCGACAAATTGCGGTTCATTCGGTTTCGGCCGTGCCTGAGGCGCCGGCGCCGAGGGTGCCGCAAGTGCCGAGGTGCCGGTGCCCAGTTGAGGCTGTCCCATCGGCGGCGTTGCATATTGCGCATAACTACCCGGTGCAATAAGGAAACCTGCGCACAGCAGCGCGATGGAATATTTGATTCTGGACAGTGTGGAAGCGACGTTACGCATAGTGAAAGAAACGTTCATGAGTGAGTATTATCCGATCAGTTACGGGAAAGCGAATCAGGCTTGTTGACGATCTGATAGCCTGGGATGCTGCTGGTTAATGCATCCATCGGGTTGGAGCCGATCTTGGCAAAACCATTCAGCTCCAATTGAATAAAGAACGAGGTAGTGGCCTGTGCGCTGGAGGTCGGAAGCCGTTGTGCGACTACCCGGAAAACCCAGCAATCGGCCCGATATTCAAACCCGGCCAGGCCCTCTGTGACGGTTTTGTCGGGAATCGAATAATTCAAGCGGCCGACGCCATACCAGCGCGCGGTCAGCGGCCATTGACCGGACAAATCATACTGCTTCACGTCTTCGAGGACACCATTTTGCCCCAAAATCTGGTTGGTTCTATCCAGACGATAAGATAGATTCAATACCTTTTTAGGCGCCGGCTCCCAGCGTACGCCGTAATTGGCCTGGACCAGTTGCGATAAACTTTGACTGTATTGCATCGCGGTGTCGATGCTGATCTCATTGGTAACCTGGCCGGCGAGCGCGCCCAGCAGATCGGACTTGCTGCTTTGACTGTTAACAGCGTCGGGGAGCGCGACACGAGGTTGTGCAAAATAAAACCGTTGCGCAGCTGCGATCTTCATGCGCTCGGTACCGTTGCTTTCTACGAAACGCGATACGGCGCCGACGGTGATCTGGTTGGCATCGCTGATACGGTCGCGGCCGACGAAACGGTTATCGCTGAAAATTTGCGAAAAATTAAAGTCGGCAAGCGCTGTATCGAATACCGGGAATTGGCTTTGATCGCGGAACGGTGTGCGTAAATAATACACTCGCGGCTCAAAGGTCTGCGTCATCGAACGGCCGAGAAAATTAATATCGCGCTCGAATGTCAGGCCGCTGTCCACAGAAAATGTTGGCGTCACGCGATTCAGATCAGTCGGCCCACCTGGCGTCTGATTATTCAGGCGGTAGTTGGTGGCATCCAGGGAAACCGTCGGCGTCACGTAGTAACTGGTGCCGAGAATCGGATAGGAAATCTTCGGCGTAACTGAGGACCGATCGCCACCGACCAGATTTGGACTGGAGAAACGGGTGTATTCGCCGGTCATGGACAAATCGAAGCCGCCGACGTCCGGACGCATCGCGTTCAAGATGATCTGCGGTACACGATCATAGGGCTGCGTAATCGGCAAAAGCGGATCTTGCAACACCTGATATTTCGATACGTGAGCGGTAACATTCCAATAAGTGCTTGCATATAACGCATACACATCGCGCAACAGTAAGCGGTTCGAAACGCCGGCCAGGGTATTGGAAAAATCGGTAGGGTAATTATTGTCGGAGGCTTTGCTCACGTTCCAGCCGAAACCGACGCCATTTTTAAATGCCTGCGTGTGCTGGGTACTGAATGTATAACGCGCTGTATTGGTCAGGTGATCGTCAATCCGCTCGCCGGATGTGATGCCCGAATAGCCATCGCCAAGATAGCGGCCGACAGCCCCCATCTGCAAACCGCGGCGCGCAATGTATTTCGGCGTAACGGTCAGGTCGCGATTCGGTGCGATATTGAAGTAATACGGGACCGCCACTTCCATGCCGCCGGTACTGGTGGCGCCGATGGTCGGCGCCAGCACGCCGGATTTACGCGCATCCGACAGCGGAAAGTCCAGCCACGGCGAACCGAAAATCGGCACGCCCTTGAAATACACGATCCCGTTGGTCATGGTGCCGACATCGCGCCCCTGATCCAGATCCAGCGTCTGGGATTTGAGGTACCAGTCAGGATCTTCGGCTTCGCAGGTGCTGTAAGTGCTTTGCGTCAATACAGCCTGTTCGTTCGAGAGGAAATCGGCCCGTTGCGCGCTGCCGCGGCCGCCGTTGGCTTCCAGATAATAAGTAGGGTTGGTAGCAAACCCTTCACCCGATTCGATATTGAGCACGGCATGATCGCCGGTATAGCGCGCCGTCAGCCGTTTCAGCCAGACGTTGCCGGTAGCGTCGACTTCGTCCTTGATAATCCGGTAGATCGCCTTATCGGCCTTGACGATGGTATTGCCGCGAACCAGCTCGACATCGCGGTCGAGATCGACTTCCCGATCCGGCCGGCCGGTCATCTGTTCCGACCGGACGGTAGTAGGCTGATTGGCGTCGTTGGAACCGGTGGCAGGCTTGGCAACAGCAGGATCATCGGCATTTCCAACCCCTACGCCCACGCCGGCAACCGACTGTGCGAACACAGTAGCCGGCAATGTCGCCGAGGCCGAAGTGACCACGACAAAAGAAGTGAAAATACGGAACAATCGCCGGGAATGAAATGACACTGGACGCAACACCAAAAAAATAGTTAATTAAATGCCAAAAAAGGCACGCAATGCCAAAACGGTAAGTAACAATCAATGCATAAACAAGTGCTGCTCGAAATCAAACGATAACCAGCGGTATTCAGTTAAATACAGGAAGCACTGAGTAAGTGCTGCCGGCGGCCCAAGCTCTGGGCGAGAAGCGGAACCGTACGCAGGTACGGTGAGCATCGCAGCCCGGAGATTGGACCGCCGGCAGTGCTTAATCAGTGCTTCCTGAAAATTAATCCCTTATTATATGGGAACTCATGCCCCTCAACCGATTTACTCAGGCCGTCCATGTCTTTAAATACCGATTCAACCGATCTTCGCCTGACGCAACTGCAGCAATGGCTAAGCACTATCGATAACCCCAAGCCGGTGATCGCCTCGTTGCGCCCGGCTTCAGCCGATGCCAGTTTCCGGCGATATTTCCGCGTGGACACGGAAACCGGCGGCAGCCTGATTGTAATGGACGCCCCGCCGCCGCAGGAAGATGTGAAGCCATTCATCCATGTCGCCGATCTGTTCGGCGCCACCGGCGTCACTGTCCCGCAAATCCTGGCGCAAGACATCGCCCAAGGTTTCCTGCTGCTGACCGATCTCGGTTCGACCACCTATCTGCACCAGCTCAATAACGACACCGCGCATAAACTGTATATCGACGCCATCGATGCCCTGGTTCTGTTGCAAACCCAAAGCAAGCCAGAGGCGCTGCCGCAATATGATCGCGCCCTGTTGTTGCGAGAATTGCAACTGTTCCCGGACTGGTACATCGGACGCCATCTGAAACTGACCCTGGACGACGAACAGGCAGCGTCCCTGAACAAGGTATTCGAAACGTTGCTGGCCAATAATCTGGCGCAGCCGCAAGTGTATGTACATCGCGATTATCATTCGCGCAATCTGATGGTGCTGCCAGCCGGCAATCCCGGCATACTGGACTTCCAGGACGCCGTTTTCGGGCCGATTACCTACGATCTGGTGTCGCTGCTGCGCGACGCCTATGTGCAATGGGATGAAGCAATGGTGCTGGACTGGATGATCCGCTATTGGGAGCGCGCCAAAAAAGCCGGATTGCCGGTTAACCCCGATATCGATGCGTTTTATCGCGATTTCGAATTCATGGGGCTGCAACGCCATCTGAAAGTACTCGGTATTTTTTCCCGGCTGGCTTACCGCGACGGCAAAGAGGCCTATCTGCGCGATATTCCGCTGGTGATGGAATACGCGCTGAAGACAGCACGTCGCTATAGTGCCTTGATTCCACTGGTGCGTTTGCTGGAAAAACTGGAAAACAACGCGCCGCAAGTCGGCTACACGTTTTAATGAAAGCACATCAATGAAGGCAATGATCCTGGCCGCCGGTCGCGGCGAGCGGCTGCGGCCATTGACCGATACCTGTCCCAAACCGCTGCTGACGGTACGCGGCCGGCCGCTGATCGTCTGGCAAATCCTGAGCCTGGTACGCGCCGGCATCACCGAAATCGTCATCAACCATGCGCATCTGGGCCACATGATTGAAGCTGCATTGGGCGACGGTTCGCAGTACGGCGCGCAAATCCAGTATTCACCGGAAGGCGCCGCACTCGAAACCGCCGGCGGCATTGCGCAAGCCCGCCATCTGCTTGACGATAAGCCGTTTCTGGTATTGTCCGGCGATATTTTTTGCCCGCATTTCAATTACGAACAAGTATTGAATACCTTGGAAGACCACGACATGTGGGGCAATCCATGGCCGCCGGGAGAGCGCGATATCGCCTGGCTTTATCTGGTCAAGAACCCGGATCATCATCCGCAAGGCGATTTCGCGCTGAACAATTTCACCCTGGCCAATCAGGGCGAAGCGCTCTGGACCTTTGCCAATATCGGCGTATACCGCCCCGAAATGTTCGATGGCATCCAGCCCGGCACCCATGCCAAACTGGGACCGCTATTACACGAATATGCCGATCGCGGCCTGCTGGGCGGCGAAATATATCGAGGTCAATGGACCAACGTCGGCACCGCCGAACAACTGGCGCAATTGAATGCAGCGCTCACCTCCAAATCAACTGCCTGATACTTGCTTGATGCTTAACCTTTGCCGGGATATCCCATGAAACCGTATTCCACGCGCCGCGCCCGCTTACTGGCGCAAATGCAAGCTCAGGGCGGCGGCGTTGCCATCATTCCGACCGCACCGGAAGTCATGCGCAATCGCGACGCCGATTATGCTTATCGCCACGACAGCTACTTTTACTACCTGACCGGCTTTACCGAACCCGAGGCGGTGCTGGTGCTGGTCGCCAGCAAGGAAAACAAATCCATCCTGTTCTGCCGCGACAAAAACCTGGAGCGCGAAATCTGGGACGGCTTCCGTTACGGCCCTGCTGTCGCCCGTGAAAAATTCGGTTTCGACGCAGCATTTCCAGTCGAGCAACTGGACCAGGAAATGCCCGGCCTGCTGCCCGACGCAGGGACCATTTTTTATGCCCTGGGCCAAAGCGAAAAACGCGACGCACAGTTGCAAAACTGGCTGCAAGGCGTACGCATGCTCTCTCGCAGCGGCGTGGAAGCGCCGGCCGGCATTTACGATGTGCAGCGCCTGCTGGACCAGATGCGGCTGATCAAGGACGACGACGAAATCGCCGCCATGAGCCGCGCCGGTGAAATTTCCGCTGCCGCGCATTGCCGGGCGATGCGCATGTCGCGGCCAGGGCTGCGCGAATATCAACTGGAAGCGGAGCTGTTGCACGAATTTCGCTACAACGGTGCGCAAGCGCCGGCTTACGGATCGATCGTCGCCACCGGCGCCAATGCCTGCGTATTGCACTACCGGGCCAGCGACGCCGAACTGAAAGACGGCGATCTGGTCTTGATCGACGCCGGCTGTGAATTCGACAGCTATGCCGCCGATATCACGCGCACTTTCCCGGTCAACGGCAAATTCAGCGGCCCGCAAAAAACCTTGTATGAAATCGTCCTGGCGGCGCAAACCGCCGCGATTGCAGCGACCCGTCCGGGCCGCCATTTCATGGACGGCCACGACGCAGCGGTACGCGTGCTCACGCAAGGCATGCTGGACACCGGTCTGCTCGACGGCAACAAGGCCGGCAATGTCGACGATGCCATCGCCGCCGGCGCTTACCGTCAGTTTTACATGCATCGCACCGGCCACTGGCTGGGCATGGATGTGCATGACGTCGGCGACTATCGCAACGCCGCCCCGGCAGCCGAAGGCGCCGAACGCGCATGGCGCACGCTGGAGCCCGGCATGGTGGTCACGGTCGAGCCCGGTATTTATGTGCGGCCGGCAGCCGACGTGCCCGAGCAATTCTGGAATATCGGCATCCGTATCGAAGACGATGCTTTGGTGACGCCGGACGGCTGCCGCATACTCAGCAAGGCAGTACCGAATACGGTGGCCGAGATTGAGGCGTTGATGCGGCATGTCTGAAGCGATCGCCTCTTCCATACCGCCGATTTCGCCGATTCTGATTTGCGGCGCCGGTCCGGTCGGGCTCGGTGTGGCGGCATTGCTGATTGCGCGCGATGTGGCGCCGGCCGACATCACGCTGATCGACGCCAAGACCCTGGCGCAAACCGCCGGCGATCCGCGCTCGATTGCATTGTCGTACGGCAGCCGCCAGATTTTGCAGCAAATCGGCGCGTGGCCGATCGCAGCCAACGAGATCCATCAGATCCATGTATCGCGCCGCGGGCATTTCGGCCGCACCCTGATCGATGGCGCCGATTACGCACTGCCTGCACTGGGTTACGTCACGCGCTACGGCAATCTGGTCACGACGCTGGCGGCGGTGCTTGAACGCGGACACAAGCACGGACACGAGCGCGATCTCGGCATGCCGACGATCTTGCGGCCGGCGCGCGTGACTGCAATGATCGAAGACAAGGATGCTGTTTCAGTTCATCTCGACGATGGCCGGCGCTTGCGGGCAGCAATCGTGGTGCAATGCGAAGGCGGGCTTTATACGGAACAGACTGCCAAGGGGCGCAAGCATACTTACGACCAGACCGCTATCGTGGCGCAGGTGCGTGTCGGCGCGCCGATGCCGCAACGCGCTTTCGAACGCTTTACCGCCGAAGGGCCGCTGGCCTTGCTGCCGCAGGACGACGGCTATGCATTGGTATGGTGCGTGCGGCCGGCCCGGGCGAAAACGCTGCTGGCGTTGCCGGATGCCGATTTCCTGCGCGAGCTGGGCGATGCATTCGGCACGCGCCTGGGGCGCTTCACAACGGTTTCGGCGCGCAACAGTTATCCGCTCGGCCTGAACGCGGAACCGGCGCCGTCGACGCGTATCGTCGCCATCGGCAATGCGGCGCAAACGCTGCATCCGGTGGCAGGCCAGGGTCTGAATCTGGGCTTGCGCGATGCGACCAATCTGGCGCGTCTGCTGGCGCAGCAAAATACGCCGGCCGGCTTGCGTGAATTCGATGCGCAGCGCAGCGCAGACCGCCGCAGCACAGTCGGGCTGACCGATTTGATGGCAACCGTATTTGCCAAAGCGCCGGATGGCCTCTTTGGCGCGATCCCGCAAACCTTGCTGGGCGCAGGCCTCGGACTGATCGACGGCATGCCGCTGGCAAAACGTTTGCTTGCCGAACAGATGATGTTCGGTCGCCGTTAAGCCGGCGCATCGCTAGTTCACCTTTACCGTTCACCAGGGCGCCCTCAATGAAACAAGATCCGCGGTTTCCCAATCTGTTCATCCTGAATCATCCGCTGATTCAGCATAAGCTCAGCCATATGCGCGACAAGAATACGTCGACCCGCACCTTCCGCGATCTGCTGCGCGAAATTACGCTGTTGATGGGATATGAAATTACGCGCGATCTGCCGTTGACCACCGAGTCCATCGAAACGCCGATGGTCACTTTCGATGCGCCTGTCATCGCCGGCCGCAAGCTGGCCGTGGTACCGGTGCTGCGCGCCGGCATCGGCATGAGCGACGGTTTGCTGGATCTGATCCCGTCGGCGCGGGTCGGCCATATCGGGGTCTACCGCAACGCCGATCATCAGCCGGTTGAATATTTCGTGCGGCTGCCGGATATGCGGAACCGGACGATGATTTTATGCGATCCAATGGTGGCGACCGGCAACTCCGCGGTGTACGCGATCGATGTATTGAAAAAACGTGGCGTGCCAGCCAATCAGATTATTTTTGTTGCGCTGGTGGCCGCACCGGAAGGCGTCACGGTATTTCAGAATGCACATCCGGACGTCAAACTGTATGTCGCTGCGCTGGATTCGCATCTCGATGAGCACGCGTATATCGTGCCTGGCCTGGGCGATGCGGGCGACCGGATTTTCGGGACCAGATAGCACAAGTTCAGACTCGAAGTCTATGCCGGACTTGCCGGCGCCAACAGCTTCAACTGATCCGGCGTCAGATAACACCATTGGCCGATGTCCAGATCCAGCGCTTCCAGCGTCAGCGCACCGATCGCCGTGCGCTGCAATGCCGCGCAATGGTTCCCCGCTGCCGCCAGCATCCGTTTGACCTGATGGTATTTTCCCTGCTCCAAAACGATCTCCAGCAGATGCTCGCCGCCCTTGATCTGGCGGCAACTGATCGCCGCCAGCGGCGCAGGCTCGTCATGCAATTGCACGCCGGCCAATAATTGCGCGATCAATTCCGGCGTTACCGCATCATGCGTCGTTGCCTGATAAACCTTGGGGATATGATGCTTCGGCGACGATTGCGCGTGAATGAATTTGCCATCGTCCGACATCAGCAGCAAGCCGGTCGTATCGTGGTCCAGCCGCCCTACCGGCTGCAAATCGCGCCAGCCGAATTCCTCAGGCAATATCGTCAACACGCCGGGATGGTGGCTCGGCTTGCGCGAGCATTCGAAGTCGGCCGGCTTGTTCAGTGCGATATATAGCTGCGCTCGGTAAGTCCATTCTTCACCGAACAGCGTAAAGACCAGCCCGTCCGTCTCCGGCGCCAGGCGATAATCGGTCACGACTTCGCCGGCTATTTCAACTTCGCCATCGTCGATCAATTGACGGCAGTATTTGCGTGTGCCGACGCCTTGCGATTGCAGAATGCGGTCCAGCGTGAGTTTGGCCATAAAGCTTTTTATTATCCAGAATAAGTGCATCGTTCAATAAAAAAGGCCGCATCCTTTCGGACGCGGCCTTTTTGCAATTTCGGGCGAATACGCTAGAGATCGAGAACCGTCAGCGCCGCACCATTGCCGCAGCGCGCTATTCTACCGCCTTGACCATATCTTCGATCACCTTCTTGGCATCGCCGAACACCATCATGGTCTTATCCATGTAAAACAGTTCGTTATCCAGACCGGCATAACCGGCCGCCATCGAACGCTTGTTGACGATGACCGTCTTGGCTTTATACGCTTCCAGAATCGGCATGCCGGCAATCGACGACTTCGGATCCTTGGCGGCCGGATTGACCACATCGTTGGCGCCCAGTACCAGCACCACGTCGGCTTGCCCGAACTCGCTGTTGATGTCTTCCATTTCGAACACCTGGTCGTACGGTACTTCCGCTTCGGCCAGCAACACGTTCATGTGGCCCGGCATACGTCCTGCCACCGGATGAATCGCATATTTGACGATGACGCCCTTGTGCGTCAGCTTCTCGGTCAATTCCTTCAAAGCATGCTGTGCGCGCGCCACGGCCAGGCCGTAACCGGGCACGATGATGACCGTTTCCGCATTGCCCATCAGGAAAGCCGCATCGTCGGCAGAGCCGGATTTGACCGGCCGTTGCGTCCCATCGCCAGTAGCTGCGGCAGAACCCGCATCGCCGCCGAAGCCGCCCAGCAGCACGTTGAAGAACGAGCGATTCATCGCCTTGCACATGATGTAGGACAGAATCGCGCCGCTCGATCCGACCAGCGAACCGGCAATGATCAGCATCGAATTGTTCAGCGAGAAGCCGATACCGGCCGCCGCCCAGCCCGAATAACTGTTCAGCATCGACACCACCACCGGCATATCGGCGCCGCCGATCGGGATGATGATCAACACGCCCAGCACAAAGGCGATGGCAGCCATCAGCACGAACGGCAACCATGCCTGCGTCATCACGAACATGATGCCGAAGCCGATCATGGCAACTGCCAGCAACAGATTGAAGAAATGCTGGCCCTGGAAGCTGACCGGTGCGCCTTGAAACAGACGGAATTTATATTTGCCCGACAACTTGCCGAAAGCGATCACGGAACCCGAGAACGTAATTGCGCCGACAAAGGTACCGATGAACAGTTCGATCCGGTTGCCGACCGGCAATGCTTCGCCGTGTGCGGCAATATTGAAAGCCCATGGCTCGGACACCGCCGCCACCGCAATACAGACCGCGGCCAGGCCGATCAGCGAGTGCATCGCCGCGACCAGTTCCGGCATCTTGGTCATTTCGACCCGCTTGGCCAGGAAGGCGCCGATAGTGCCGCCGACAATCACGCCGCCTGCAACCAGGTAAAAGCCCAGGCCGGAGCCGGTACCGGCGGCCAGCATGGCGTCTTTCAGTTTCAGGATCAGCACAAACGTCGTGACGAATGCAATCCCCATGCCGATCATGCCGAAGCTGTTGCCGCGCCGCGCAGTCGAAGGGTGCGACAAGCCTTTGAGTGCCTGGATGAAGCAGACCGAGGCAATCAGATAGAGCAGTGTGACCAGATTCATGCTGACCATATTCATCATGACACCGCCCCATCTGCTGCAGGGGCTGCTACGGCTTTTACTTTGGGTTCTTTTTTCTTGAACATCTCCAACATGCGCTGCGTGACGAGGAAACCGCCGAACACATTGACCGCGGCCAGCGCCACCGCCAGCGTGCCGGCGACCTGGCCGACCCAGCCCTCAGTCAGCCCGGCTGCCAGCATGGCGCCGATGATGATGATGGCCGAAATGGCATTGGTCACTGCCATCAGCGGCGTATGCAAGGCCGGCGTAACGGTCCAGACCACGTGATAGCCGACGTAAATCGCCAGCACGAAGATGATCAGGTTGATGATGGTATCACTGACTTCCATGAAGTACTCCTCTATATGACGGCAATCGTTCAGAGCTGCCGTTCGGTCGTTATTCTGCTTTTAGGCTGGTGATTTGATTCTTGTGATCCACAAATACAATTTTCGGGCGGTAAGCAGCGATTTCCGCCTCGCTCATCGGCGCAAACGTGCAGATGATCAGCAAATCGCCCAAATGCGCCCGACGCGCAGCAGCCCCGTTCAGCGAAATCTCGCCGCTGCCGCGTTTGCCGCGAATGGCGTATGTCGAAAAACGCTCGCCATTATTGACGTTGTAAATTTCGATTTTTTCAAATTCGCGAATATCCGCGGCATCCAGCAAATTCTCGTCGATACCGCAAGATCCTTCGTAATCCAATACACATTCAGTCACCGCCGCGCGATGAATCTTCGCGCGTAACATAATACGTTGCATACATTTCCTGGTTATTGACTTTGCTCAAGTTTGGCGGCGTCTGTTTGAAGTTTCCAACAAATCGAAGACGCGCCGCACTTAATGTTCCTTGCTGCTTATTTCCGCGTGACTTCGCCGTCGATGCACATCAGCGTTGCCGCCACGATATCATCTTCGCGATTGATCACCAATGCGCCTTCGGCATCCACGATCAGCTTCAGGAAATCCAGCACATTGCGGGCATACAACGCCGACGCGTCGGCCGCCACCAGCGCCGCCAGATTACCTTCGCCGATGATATGCACGCCATGTTTGATCACGGTTTTGCCGGATTCGGACAATGGGCAGTTACCGCCCTGGTCGACCGCCATATCCAGAATGACCGAGCCCGGCTTCATCGCCTTGACGGTCTCTTCGCTGATAAGCACCGGCGCTTTGCGCCCCGGGATCAGCGCCGTAGTGATGATGATGTCGGCCAGTTTGGCGCGCTCATGCACCAGTTCGGCCTGACGCCGCATCCAGTCGGCCGGCATCGGACGGGCATAGCCGCCCACGCCTTTTGCGATTTCTTTTTCTTCATCGGTGATGAACGGCACGTCGAGAAACTTGGCGCCCAGCGATTCGATCTGCTCCTTGACCGCAGGGCGGACATCGGACGCCTCGATCACCGCGCCCAGGCGCTTGGCGGTCGCAATTGCCTGCAGACCGGCCACGCCGGCGCCCATGATCAGCATGCGCGCCGCCTTCACGGTACCGGCCGCCGTCATCAGCATCGGCATGAAGCGCTGGTAGGTATTGGCGGTCAGCAGGACCGCCTTGTAACCGGCAATGTTGGCTTGCGACGACAAGACATCCATCGACTGCGCACGCGTGGTGCGCGGCGCGGCTTCCAGTGCAAAAGCCGTGATGCCCGCGCCGGCCATGGCGGTATTATTGTCGGCGTCGAACGGGTTCAACATGCCAACAACGACTGTGCCGCGCTTCAACTGCGCCAGTTCCGCCGGGCTCGGCGCGCGCACCTTCAGCACGGCGTCGCAGGCGAATACTTCGGACGCGCCGGTAATTTCCGCGCCGGCTGCACGGTATGCGTCGTCGGTGATACTCGACGAAACACCTGCGCCAGATTGCACCAGCACCTGATGCTTGGCAGCAATCAGTTTTTTGATGGTCTCGGGCGTGGCTGCAACACGCGTCTCGCCTTCGCGACTTTCGACCGGTATGCCTAACCTCATCTTGACTCCCATAAATTGAGTGTTAACTTTGTGCTGGAATCTTACACGGTATTTTTCAGTGAATTCAATGGATAGAAATATTGTCACCTATGCATGAAAGAAAAACCTACGTCATTGACATTACTGAAGAAATTGCGCTAGCACGGTAAAATAGCCGGTTCTGCGAAAAGGAAACCATGACCTGCGCATGCACGCTATCCTGGGCCATCGACCTGAACGTCGAGCCCATCGGATTATTTTTATCGACCTCAAACACCGGAACCTCGAGTAACGAAAATGCAGACCAGAATGCGGACTAAAAAGCGTGTCGTTATCGGTATGTCCGGCGGGGTCGACTCGTCCGTTTCGGCGTGGCTGCTGAAAGAGCAAGGCTACGAAGTGATCGGCCTGTTCATGAAAAATTGGGAAGACGATGACGACTCCGAATACTGCTCGACCCGGCAGGATTGGATCGATGCGGTGAGTGTGGCCGATGTGGTCGGCGTCGATATCGAAGCCGTCAATTTTGCAGCCGAATACAAGGACCGCGTCTTCGCCGAATTCCTGCGCGAATACCAGGCCGGCCGCACACCGAATCCTGACGTGCTGTGCAACGCCGAAATCAAATTCAAGGCCTTTCTGGATCATGCAGTAGCGCTCGGCGCCGATCTCATCGCCACCGGTCATTACGCGCGCGTGCGCCAGAACGACAGCGGCCAATTCGAATTGTTGAAGGCGCTCGATGCCAGCAAAGATCAAAGCTATTTTTTGCATCGCCTGAATCAGGCGCAACTATCGAAGACACTGTTTCCTTTGGGTGAAATCCAGAAAACGGAAGTACGCAAAATTGCGCAGAATCTGAAGCTGCCGAACGCGGCAAAAAAGGATTCCACCGGCATCTGCTTTATCGGCGAACGGCCGTTTCGCGATTTTTTGAATCGCTACCTATCGCATCAACCGGGTCCGATGAAAACGCCGGAAGGCGACATTGTCGGCGAACACATCGGCCTCAGTTTTTACACGCTGGGACAACGCAAGGGGATCGGCCTGGGCGGCGTGAAATCGCATCAGAACAGCGATGGCAATAGCGAGCCCTGGTACGTCGCGCGCAAGGATGTCGCCAGCAACACGCTATATATTGTGCAAGGCCACGACCATCCGTGGCTGCTGACGCCCGAACTGCACGCTGCGCAAGTCAGCTGGGTTGCCGGCGTCGCGCCGGATGCGCAATTGCTGAGCGCCAAGACGCGTTACCGGCAAGCCGATATGTCCTGCCGGTTCCGCACGGCCGGCCAGGATTTCGCGCTGCATTTCGACATGCCGCAATGGGCAGTTACGCCAGGGCAGTCTGCTGTGTTGTATAACGGCGACATCTGTCTGGGCGGCGGCATCATTGAAACGGCGTCCTGAACGCCTTTTCTGCACGCCTTATGCATTTGAAAGTGCAATTTCACAGTTTTGCCCATCTTTCAGCGGCGGACTCCCCCCGCCCGCTTTAAGTCTTTTTTTCGCCTTCCTTTCGTCCTGCTTTTCTCTTGTCTTCCGGCATCCAAATTCCGTCCTCCCAGTAAGCATTCCGCATTAGTAGAAATACGACAAGACTACTTTCAGTCATTTGATAAAAAGACTTGCATTGATAAGGCAAATCAATAATAATCTAAATAGGAATTGTTCGTATTTACCTGAAGGAGAGTAATCATGGAGTCCACCACCCGTGCACCAGACCGTGTAACACCATCCGCCAGAACTGCAGCGAGTGCGCCGATTAACCGCATCAAGAGCCAGGATTTATTCCAGAAAATGCGTGAACTGGAAATCGACCACGGCGGCAGAATTTATAAATTGCGACTGACGCAATTGAACAAACTGATTTTGACGGCTTAGGAAACCCGGGTAAATCAAGCAGGATCAAGCAATCAAGAGCCAGCCAAGCGTGTCAGCGTGTGACCCTGAGCCAGCCTTAAACTCACCAGGAGAGTTTGATGGCAATTGACAGAATGAATCCGGCATTTACCGAATCGCACGATAGTGCGGCAAGACCAGAGTTATTAGTTTCGGCTGTATTGCACCTGATGTCGCATTACACAGCCAATTTGCAGGAACGGCAAAGTTGCGTGAAGTTGGCCTCTGTCATTGAACGCCATCTGAAGGCCTTGGCAGATTTACCCAACCTGGCGCCGGTATTACGAACAACCTGCCGGCAATTGTCGGAGCAATGGGCGACAGTGGTGGAACGGACCATGCCCCGGACCAAGCCCCAACCGGAAAAATTTACGCTGTTTGCCCGAATCATGTCGGGCAACCGGTCAACATAGCGATTACAGGACAATCATGATTGTTTGCGTCTGCAATAACGTATCCGAAGGTAGAATCCATCAGGCAGTCCGCGATGGCGCGACTTCCATGGCGGAACTTCGAAAAGATCTCGGCGTCGCAAACAATTGCGGGAAATGCCATTCCTGCGCAAAGCATGTTCTCAAGGAATGCCTGAGCCAGGGCAATGGCCAGCATCATCATTCGATACAAACCATATCCTTCATCAGCAATCTCCACACTGCCTAAGATTTACCAATGAATGCAATATTGTCAGCCCGGATGCCTGTTACGCCTTTCCATATCTGGAAGCAAGTTAAACGTATTGGCCCGCTGGGCGCGATCATTCTGCTTCACATCGCTTTTTTTTATGCGCTGGAAAGCGGGCTGATCAAGAAAGCCACGGACGCGCTGCCCAAAGAAGTATTCGTTTCGCTCATCACTCCGGAGCACGCCCCGGAACCGGCTCCGCCGAAAGAAGCGCCGAAGCCGATACCGAAGACTGTGCCGATTGTCAAAAAAACGGTAGCGCCACCGCTGCCCGTCATCAATACCCCTTCTCCTACTGCTGTAACAGCGCCACCGTCGCCGCCGCAACCTGAAGCGCCGGTCGCCGCTGCGCCTGAACCGTCCCCTGCTCCAGCGCCGGCAGCCCCGGCGGTGCCGAAAACCATCACCTCAGGCGTGGAGTATATTCAAAAGCCGCAAGCGGAATATCCGGCAGCGTCGAAACGCATGGGCGAAGAAGGCACCGTGATCCTGCACGTACTAGTCAATGAAAAAGGGCGTGCGGAAAGCGTTGAAGTCCAGAAATCGTCCGGTTCGCCACGCCTCGATGAAGCAGGCCGGCAGGCAGCGCGGCGCGCATTATTCAAGCCCTATACCGAAGACGGCAAGGCAATTCGGGTTTACGCCAATGTGCCGATTACATTCAAGCTGGAAAATTAAACCTATTCAACTTCAAACTTAAATTCACAGATACAAGGAAACGCATCATGGAAGTCAGTCCATACGGATTACAAAGCCTTTGGGATCAAGGCGACCTCATTACCCGAGGCGTCGCCGTCCTGCTGGTCGCAATGTCGATCGCATCCTGGTACGTCATTCTGACCAAAGCGATTTCGCTGGTTCGCCTGAACCGCGCCGCGTCGGCTGCCGGCCATCAATTCTGGGATACAACCAGCCTGCCGGAAGGCGTTGAAACGCTGGGCCGCGACAATCCGTTCGCCGAAGTCGCCAAAGCCGGCGTCAGCGCGATGAGTCATCACACAGCGCACAAAGGCCATCTGCACGATCAGTTGTCGGTCAGCGATTGGGTCACATTGTCGCTGCGCCAGGCCATTGACGATGCTTCCGCCAAGCTGCAAACCGGCATGGCCGTATTGGCATCGGTCGGCTCGACTGCACCGTTTGTCGGCTTGTTCGGTACGGTGTGGGGCATCTATCACGCACTGGTAGCGATCGGCACATCGGGTCAGGCCAGCATCGACAAAGTGGCCGGTCCGGTCGGCGAATCCCTGATCATGACGGCGCTCGGCCTGGCGGTCGCGATTCCTGCCACTTTCGGCTATAACGCGTTGGTCCGCGGCAATAAAAGCACCATCGCCAAACTGAACAAATTCGGTTTCGATCTCCATGCGTTGTTCGTCACCGGTTCGCGTTCCGTGGCCGATGTCGGCGACAAGCCGGGCAAGAAAAATCCGACATTGACCGCGGTCGGAGGTATATAAAATGGCAATGGGATCTTTGTCGGATTCGGACGACGATTTCAATCCGGAAATCAACACGACGCCGCTGGTCGACGTCATGTTGGTGTTGCTGATTATTTTCATCATGACCATTCCTGTGATGAACCATGCGGTCAAAATCGACTTGCCGCGCGCCACCGATCAACCTGACCAGGTCAAGCCGCAAAACATCGATTTATCGATCGATGCCGAAGGTAAAGTCTATTGGAATACCGAAATCATCGATATGAATCAGCTGAATCTGCGTATCGCGGCCGAAGCACAGAAACAACCGCAACCGGAATTGCATTTGCGCGCCGAACGCACAACGCAATATGAAAAGGTAGCGCAGGTCATGGCGGCGGCGCAATCCGGTGGATTAAGCAAAATCGGCTTCGTCACCGATCCGAAGAAATAATGCTTTAAATAATATGTTCCAAGCGATATGTTTACAGCGATATTTTTGCAGCAATAAATAGACAAATAGTGAAGAAGAAACAAAGCAAAATAGCCTCCCGAGCGGGAGGCTATTTTGCTTTGAAAAACGCGTTTTTCATAGAGCGCTGGGTACCTTCACGGCATTAGAGACATAGTCGGGCGCGAACGGAATTCCCGACAACGAATGAAATTGCGAATGATTCCTGCTAATTGATGGTGAATTTATCCGCTCGCTACGCTATTATTCCGCCATTCCCGCAAGCAAGATCCCTGTTCGGCGGCATCACACCGAATTCCATCTCCAACCAATTACAGAGGTTCTCATGCAAGGCGATAAATCCGTCATCAAGTTGCTCAACGCGCAACTCACCAACGAACTATCCGCGATCAACCAATATTTCCTGCACGCCCGTATGTATAAACATTGGGGCCTGGAAAAGATCGCAAAAAAAGAATACGAAGAATCCATCGGTGAAATGAAACACGCCGATAAATTGATCGACCGCATTCTGATGCTGGGTGGACTGCCCAATCTGCAGGCGCTGCATAAATTGATGATCGGTGAAAATACACCGGAAATGCTCGGCAGCGATCTGAAACTGGAACAAGCCGCACAGTTGACTGTGAAGGAAGGCATCGCAACTTCCGAGAAAGCCGGCGATTATGTTTCGCGCGATCTGCTTCAAGTTATCCTGGACGATACGGAAGAACATATCGACTGGCTGGAAACCCAGCTCGATCTGATCGAAAAAATCGGCCTGCAAAATTACCTGCAGGCACAGATCATTGAAAGCTGAGCGATAAAGACATAACGTAGCGCATGCAAAGCATGCGTAACAAAAAGGGCACAGATCACATCATATGATCTGCGCCCTTTTTGCTTAACCCCAGCAATTCTTCGGTAATTCAAATTTATTGCGGTACCGTATCCTTGAATGATTGCCGCTCGGACAATTTATCCAGCAGCTTCGCCAGTTCAGGATAATCTTCGCGCCATGCGATATCGGGAAAGCGGAACGTCAACCAGTCCAAAGCACAGCCAGTCGCCACGTCGGCCAGCGAATAATGCGTACCGACGCAAAAAGGCTTATCGGCCAGGCCTTCCGACATCGCTCTTAAAGCAACATCGATCTTGCCTCTCTGACGCTTCAACAGCGCATCGCTTTGATGCGCTGCCGGGCGCTTCTTTTCCAAACGCAGCATAACGCCCGCATCCACGATGCCATCGGCCAGCGCTTCCCAGCATTTGACCTCGGCGCGCTCCCGGCCGCTGACCGGAATCAATTTGCCGACTGGTGTCAAAATATCAAGATATTCGACGATGACGCGCGAATCGAACATTGCGCCGCCGTCGTCCATCATCAGGCAAGGCACTTTACCGAGTGGATTCGATTGTTGAATCAATGAGTCCGGGCTCCATGGATCATCCAGTAGGAGATCGTAATCGATCTTTTTTTCCGCCATGACAATGCGTACTTTGCGGACAAACGGGCTACCAAGAGAGGCGATTAGTTTCATAATATCCAGAATAACAATTCGGCAGCGATTATATCATCGGCAATCCTCGGAAATGCAGCTTTGGCGGCAGCATTACCACACAGTGCAGAACAATCATGCGCATAGGAGACGAATGGTAAAATCGCTTTTTGCAATTAGCGCTTGTCCTACGGCGCAGCTGCTTCCATCAACCTCCGCCTTTATTCTTTACGTAAAACCATGTCTCTTACCGCCCTTTCCGCTCTGTCCCCGCTCGACGGCCGCTATGCCGCCAAAACCGATAAGCTTCGCCCCATCCTGTCGGAAGCCGGTTTCATGCACCATCGGGTCAAAGTGGAAATTGCATGGCTGCAGGCATTGTCCGCAGCAGGATTGGCTGAAATAAAGCCGTTCTCCGCCAAAGGCAACGCTTTATTGAATCGGATCGCCGATGAATTCACCGAAGCCGACGCTGCGCGCATCAAGGAAATCGAAGCCGTCACCAATCACGATGTAAAAGCGGTCGAATATTGGCTCAAGGAAAAAGTTGCCGGCGATGCAGAACTGCTGGCGGCGTCCGAATTCATTCACTTCGCCTGCACCTCGGAAGACATCAACAACACGTCGCACGGCATGATGCTGAAAGCCGCGCGCGACACCGTCGTCCTGCCGGCGCTGCGGGCCGTGATTGAAAAGCTGACCGAGATTGCACATACCAATGCAGCCGTGCCGATGCTTTCGCGCACGCACGGGCAGCCGGCCAGCCCAACTACTTTGGGCAAGGAAATCGCCAACGTGGTGGCACGTTTGCAGCGCGCCGCAAAGCGTATTGCCGATGTCGAAATCCTGGCAAAAATGAACGGCGCGGTCGGGAATTACAATGCGCATCTGAGCGCCTATCCCGAAATCGATTGGCCGGCGTTTTCGAAAAACGTTATCGAGCAACGGCTCGGCCTGGTGTTCAATCCTTACACCATTCAAATCGAACCGCACGACTATATGGCCGAATTATTCGATGCCACGGCACGCGCCAACACCATCTTGCTCGATCTGAACCGCGACATCTGGGGCTATATTTCGGTTGGCTATTTCAAGCAGCGCACCAAGGCGGGCGAAATCGGTTCGTCGACCATGCCGCACAAAGTCAATCCGATCGACTTCGAAAATTCCGAAGGCAATCTGGGCATGGCCAACGCCGTGCTCAAGCACATGGCAGAAAAGCTGCCGGTATCGCGCTGGCAGCGCGACCTGACCGATTCGACCGTGCTGCGCAACATCGGCGTCGGTTTCGGTTATAGCGTGCTGGCTTACGATAGCTGCCTGCGCGGCTTGAATAAACTGGAAGTCAATCCGGCGCGTCTGGCGGAAGACTTGAACCTTACCTGGGAAGTACTGGCAGAACCGGTACAAACCGTGATGCGCCGCTATGGCATCGAAAATCCGTACGAACAATTAAAAGAACTAACCCGCGGCAAAGGCATTTCCAAAGAAGCATTGCGCGAGTTTATCGATACCCTCGATATTCCGCCTGCCGCAAAAGCGCAGTTAATGGCGCTGACGCCGGACAACTATATCGGCTACGCGACATCGCTCGCCAATGCCATTTAAGAACGCATCGACCGTGCCTCTATCGATGCGTTGTGTTGATTATCTGCAATGTTCATCGCATGAAAGGCAACGATGAGACCGTTTTCCAAGAAAAAATACGGCGGCATGGCGATCCTGCTTCATTGGCTGATCGCCCTGATGATCATCTGCACCTTCACGCTGGGTCTGGTGATGGTCAATATTCCCGGCCTCACCCCGACCAAATTGAAGTATGTGTCGTGGCACAAATGGAGTGGCGTCACCATTCTGGCGCTGGCGTGTCTGCGGGTATTGTGGCGTCTGACGCACGCCGCCCCGCCCTATCCTGCAGGAATATCGCGCTGGCAGATCAGCGCAGCGCATCTGATGCACCTGTTGTTGTATGTCCTGATCTTCGCGGTCCCGCTGACCGGCTATTTTTATTCGCTGTCTGCCGGCGTTCCGGTGGTTTATCTCGGCCTGTTTCAACTGCCGGTTCTGATCGCACCCAATCCGGAACTGAAAGTGATTTTGAAGACTGCCCATTACGTGTTGAACATGACCATGCTGGCTTGCGTCTGCCTGCATGCACTGGCAGCTTTGAAACATCACTTCATCGACCGCGACGAGATACTAAAGCGCATGTTGCCTTAACGACTTCCTACTTTCCATTCCGGGAGCATGAACCGCCATGACATTTCAACCAACTCTGCGCGCGGCCAGTGCCGTTACCGTTTCGGGCCTCGCAACGCTTTGCCTGGTATTACCGGCAGCTTCGGCATTGGCTGCGCCCCTTAAAATAGACAACGCGAAAAGCACGGTCACCATCGTTTTCAAACAGCTCAATGTGCCGGTGGAAGCCAAGTTCAAGAAATTCAACGCGCAAATCGATTTCGATGCCGCCAAACCCGAAACAGCCAAAGCTGTTGTGGATATGGACATCGCCAGTTTCGACCTGGGCGACCCTGAATACAATCAGGAAGTCATGAAAAAAGACTGGTTCAACACCGCCCGGTTCCCGAAAGCGAATTTCACCGCGGGCACCATCAAAAGCGCCGGCCCCGGCAAGTTCAACGTCACCGGCAAGCTGAGCATCAAAGGCAAGTCCAGCGATGTGAACTTTGCCTTATCCGTCAAAAAAGACGGCGCAGGTGCAGGTGCAACACAGGTTTTCGACGGCGTATTGCCGATCAAACGCCTGACTTATAATATCGGCGAAGGCGACTGGAAAGACACCGATACCGTCGCCGATGAAGTACTCATTAAATTTCATGTCGTCACGACGCCATAATCATTCAAAGCCCGGTCCAAGCCGATTCCAAGCGCTCTATCCCGTTCCAAAAGGACATCGTCATGAAATTGCACCTGATCATCCTATCGCTTCTGGCAAGCGCTGCAGCATCTGCATTCGCGGCCGATACATACACGATCGACCCGAGGCACACCTATCCAAGCTTTGAAGCAGACCATCAAGGGATCTCGACATGGCGTGGCAAATTCACCAAGTCCAGCGGCGACGTCACTCTGGACCGCGCAGCGAAAACCGGCGCCATCAATATCAAGATCGACATCGCTTCGATCGATTTCGGCATCAATACGCTGAATAAGCGCGTCCAGGCAGCGGATATATTCGATGCCGAGCAATTTCCGACCGCCACTTACAAAAGCACATCGATTAAATTCGACGGCAACAAACCGGTGGCCGCAGAAGGCGAACTGACCTTGCATGGCATCACCAAACCGATCGAACTGAAGATCAATAAATTTGCCTGCATCACAGATGGCCTGACCAAGCGCGAAACTTGCGGCGCCGATGCCAGCGCCGAATTCATGCGCTCCGATTTCGGTATCAATTACGGGCTGCCAAAGTTTTCGGCGCGCGTGACTCTGGCGATTCAGGTAGAAGCCCTCAAGAACAATTAAGCACAAATAGAACGGAAATTGCCCATGTCCATCGCCGATCTTCGCAAAGATTACAGCCGGATGAGCCTGACCGAAGCTGATCTGGCCGACAACCCGATCGAACAATTTTCGATCTGGTTCGATCAGGCTTTAACCGCCGAAATCCCTGAAGCGAATGCGATGTGCCTGAGCACCGTAGCGCCCGATAATCGCCCTTCATCACGCATCGTGCTGATCAAAAATATCGATGCGCACGGCTTTGTCTGGTTCACCAACTATGACAGCCGCAAAGGCCAGGAACTGGCGAGCAATTCGCACGCGGCCCTGTTATTTCATTGGATAGAACTTGAGCGCCAGGTGCGCATCGAAGGCCGGGTTGAACGTGTTACCGAAGCGGAAAGCGAAGCGTATTTCAATAGCCGGCCATTGCTGAGCCGATTGGCGGCAATCGCATCGGCGCAAAGCGCTCCGGTGGCCGACCGCGCCATTCTGGAACAACAGTTGCTGGATACCGGGCATATTTACGGCGATCATCCGGTGCGTCCGGCGAACTGGGGCGGTTACCGCCTGGTGCCGGACCGGCTGGAATTCTGGCAAGGCCGCAGATCGCGGCTGCATGACCGCATCGTCTACACGCTCAATGAAGATGGCAGTTGGCAAAAGCAACGCCTGCAACCATGACACCCCCAGATAGAATAGCGATGCAATCAGCGCCAAGCGCCGATTGCATCGCTATTTGGCGTTATCGGTAAATAGAGTTCTGAACTTCTCCACTTTCGGCGCCACGACGAATGCGCAATACCCTTGCAGCGGATGATTTTCGAAATAATTCTGATGATAATCTTCGGCCGCATAATAAGCCTCAACCGGGCTCACTTCGGTAACGATAGGCGCATCCCACACCAGCGCCATTTCGCTGATCACATGCTTGGCCGTCTCCAATTGCTCCGGTGAATCGTAATAAATTACCGAACGATATTGCGTGCCGACGTCGTTGCCCTGGCGGTTCGGCGTTGTCGGATCGTGGATCGTGAAAAAAATCTCCAGTAATTCCCGATAAGAAATCACTGCGGGATCGAAGCTCAGTTTGACCACTTCGGCGTGTCCGGTGGCGCCTGTGCAAATCTGTTCGTAGCTCGGGTTGGCCATCTTGCCGCCGGTGTAGCCGGACTCGGCAGCCGTCACGCCTTTGACTTCCTTGTAGACCGCCTCCGTGCACCAGAAACATCCGCCCCCGAGGATTGCCGTCGCCATACCTTGCTCCAAAGATTTACCCTGCTTCAAACTTTAACGCAAAACACCCCTTTATATGGGAGAATTTGTCCCACGATGATAATTAACATAATTAATCTTTATAGCGATTTCGATTTCCACAGGCAATAGATGCACATACGTTCCCCGCGCGCTTTATCCCGTGAATTCGACGCGAGCCATTTCCGCCGCGCGCTTTCGCAATTTGCGACCGGCGTCACGGTGATCACCACGCGCCTTTCCGATGGCAGCTTTCTCGGATTGACCGCCAGTTCCTTCAATTCCGTTTCGCTGGAACCGCCGCTGGTGTTGTGGAGCCTGGCCAACGCTTCCGCCAGTCTCGATGCATTCAGCGGCAATTCCCATTACGTCATCAATATCCTGGGCGCGCAGCAAGCCGCCCTGGCGGAGCGCTTCGGCAAACGCAGAAACAATAAATTCGAAGGAATCGACTATCAATTATCCCGCACCGGCCAACCGGTTCTGACCGGCGCCGCGGCCTGGTTCGAATGCCATAACCGCAGCCGCTATCCGGAAGGCGATCATGTGATCTTCGTCGGAGAAGTTGAACATTGCGAAGTGCAGCCGCAGACCGGGCTGGTGTTTCACAATGGGAAATTCGTCAAAACGACAGATACCTGAAAAAACCAAACCCGCTGAAAAGCGGGTTTGGTTTTTTACTGCGCAATGCGCGCAAAACAAATAGCGTATCTAGAACCTGTAGCCCACCGACAGGAAAGTCACCAGCGGATCAATGGTCAAAGTGGTGTGCGCAACCGTCGTACCCGCCCCGCCACCGGTCGTCGTAACATCCGCGTTGGTCTTCAGCGGTATATACGAAACCGATAAGGACAACGACCAGTTATCGTCGAAGTTATAGGTTGCGCCGACGTTGGCGACGGGCGCCCACGAAGAACTCAAATGCGCTGAAGAGGTTCCGGTCGCCCCGGTAATCGTCGCCGCATTCTGGAAAGGCTGGCTCAATTCGACGCCTGTATACCAGACATAACTCACACCGGCGCCGATGAACGGACGGAATTTGCTCTTCGCATCGCCGAAGAACCACTTGGCGACAATTGCAGGACTCCATTGTTTTGCCGAACCAATGTCGGTAACGCCTTGCGATGCCAAAACAGCTCCTTCCGCCTTCAAATGAAAGCGCGGCGGGATACCTGCATCAAGCGTGGTCGCGAAGTTATCGGTCCAGAAATGGGTAATCGCCAATCCCAGGGTGTCGGCGCTATCGATAGACGCACCGCTGCCGGGAATCGTGCCGACAAAAGCGGGTTGGCTGAATTTCAGCGGTTCGCTGGAATCGTTTGGTGCAATATGAAACCAACCCACACCGAATACATTGCTGCCGGCACTCTGTGCTGCGGCAGGTAAAGAAAATGCCGCCAGTGCGGACAGGGCGGCAGCGCAGGACAGTGCTTTAAACGGTTTCTTCATTTCTTGTCTCCAGATTTTTTAGTGGGTGCTTGCAAAAATATTGGGCGAATATAGTTTTCGCTCTTTAGTGATCCGGTACATCCAAATAAAAGAACGCACGTGCTATTTATAAAAAAGAACGTGCGTGCTATTCATTAAAGATAACTATGCCAGCTTTGTTATCGTTTGTGTTGATTGTGTCTGTTTTTGACAACCGCCCGCAACGGTCCTGGCGATTTCTGACAGCTGCCGTCCTGCGCTATCGGATGCACGGGCAGAACAGGAGGGTTATTTTTTGGGGAATTCCGTCCGGGACGTGAGGCCTGATCCTAATCCCGATAGCCAATCCGTCGAATCGAACGCAGCGCGGCGCAGCCTATCGTTGACGCCTTGCCATGCAGCGTCGGCTGGCGGCGACTCCACCACGATCAGATCCGCTCCTGCCTCATCCATCGCGCGCAACGCCGCATATAAATCGTGCGCATAACCGGCGGCATCGGCAGGCAATGCCAGCGATGCCTTCGCTGTCTTCGATGCGACAACGTGACGACTGTAGTGAATCAAGGCTATCGTCTTGCCTGAATTCGACAACTGCCGGGCCAGGGACGCCAGGCCATGGCTTGCCACCAGCACCACCGGCGTGGCCGGCGCGTAATGCGCATCCAGCGTGCCCGAAGCACGCGGCGCGGAAGCATCCGGCGCATGCGGCATGACACCCAGCACCTCGGCAATCTGCAGCGCCGAGATCTGACCCGGGCGCAGCAACGCGACACCATGCGTTGCAACACGCGACATGTCCAGAATCGTCGATTCGATGCCGACTTCGCTTTGCCCGCCATCCAATATGTAATCAAGCAATGCCGCATCGGCGCCGGCAAATTCATCGCGCACATGCTGTGCGGTGGTCGGGCTGACATGGCCGAATTTATTGGCGGACGGTCCGGCGATCCCGCCCCTGCCCTGTTTGAATTGGCGCAACAAGGCTTGCGCAACCGGATGCGAGGGGCAACGCACGCCCACCGTATCCTGGCCGCCGGAAACTGCGTCCGGAATATGCGCGGCGCGCGGCAAAATAAGCGTCAACGGACCGGGCCAGAATGCATCGATCAACTGCTGCGCCTGCCGCGGCAACACGCTGACCCAATAAGCGATATCGGCTTCCGGCGCGATATGCACGATCACCGGATGATTTGCGGGCCGGCCTTTGGCTGCGTAGATATTGGCAATCGCCCGGGCATTCTCGGCATCGCCACCGAGGCCGTAGACCGTTTCGGTGGGAAACGCCACCAGGCCGCCGGCCTCCAGCGTGCGCGCCGCAAAAGCGATGTCTGCGGGCGGTGGAGAAGGAGGCTGAAAAGCGGGCGAACTCATCGCGTATCTCGTCAGTTCTCGTCGGCGTTACAAAGCAATGCCGAGCATAACGCAGGCCAGCGAGAATTGTTGCTGGGCCTGTGCCAGCGTCGGTGCGACAAAGGTGATGTGTCCCATCTTGCGGCCGCTGCGCGCGTGCGCCTTGCCGTATAAATGCAGATGCGCACCGGGCAAGGCCAGCACCAGATTCCACGCCGGCTCGCGCGCCTGTCCGTTGGCATCGATCCAGATATCGCCCAGGATATTGAGCATCACCGACGGCGAATGCTGCCGCGTATCGCCCAGCGGCAAACGCGCCATGGCCCGGACCTGCTGCTCGAACTGGCTGGTGATGCAGGCATCGATGGTGTAATGCCCGCTGTTATGCGGACGCGGCGCCATTTCGTTGACGACCAGCGAGCCATCCTGCAACACAAAAAATTCAATGCACAACACGCCGACATAGGCCAGCTTCGCCACAATCGCCAGCGCCGCTTCCTGCGCCAGCCGCGCACTTTGCGCAGACACATTCGGGCCCGGCACGGTGGTGCTGAACAAAATGCCGTCGCGATGCACGTTTTCTGCAATCGGATAAACCACCGCTTCGCCATCGGCGCCGCGCGCCACCAGCACTGAAATTTCGTAGGCCAGCGGCAGCATCTTTTCCAGCACGCAATGCACACCCTGCATCCCGGAAAAAGCCGTGCGCAATTGCTCGCGCGTCGTTACGCGAACCTGGCCTTTGCCGTCGTAGCCCATGCGCACCGTTTTCAGGATACCGGGCAGCAGATCGTCCGGCACGGCGTCGACATCGGCCATATTGGTGATGGAATGGTGCGGCGCCGGCAGCACGCCGGAAGCGGTGCTGCATTCGGCGAAGAACCGTTTTTCGGCCAGCCGGTCCTGCGCGATGGATACGTTGGCGGCGCTCGGCGCCACCATGGCGTGTTGCGCCAGACGCGCCAGACTGCCGGCGTAGACATTTTCGAATTCGGTCGTGACGGCCACGCACAAATCCGCCAGGCCATCCAAGGCGTCGGCATCATCGTAGGCAGCATGCAAATGACGATCGGCGACCTGGCCCGCCGGACAATCGGCTTCCGGCTCCAGCGTGGCGACACGATAACCCAGCGATTGCGCCGCCTGTGCAAACATGCGCCCCAACTGGCCGCCACCCATCACGCCCAGCCAGGTCGGCGGCGTCGTGCCGGGAATCAACGCCGGCAGGTCAACATCGTTCATAAAGGTAATTTCATATTCAGTGCAACCTGCGTCTGCTGCTCGCGATACACGAACAGCCGGGCAGCCAGGGATTCATCGGTAGTGGCCAGCATCGCGATCGCCGCCAATGCGGCATTCGCTGCGCCGGCTTCGCCGATGGCAAAGGTGGCCACCGGAATGCCTTTCGGCATCTGCACAATCGATAGCAGCGAATCTTCGCCGCGCAAATATTTGGACGGTACCGGCACGCCGAGCACCGGCACGATGGTTTTGGCGGCGATCATGCCGGGCAAATGCGCCGCACCGCCGGCGCCGGCGATGATGGCGCGCAAACCCCGCGTGCGCGCGCTGCCGGCATAGTCGAACATCTGATCCGGCATCCGATGCGCCGAAACCACCTGCGCCTCATGCGGAATGCCGAATTCCTTCAAGATCGCCACGGCATGCTGCATCACGTCCCAATCGGACGAAGAACCCATCACCACACCGACCAGCGGCGTGGCGGCAGAAGCCGCAGCGGTAGCCGTAGTTGTACCTGCGGCCGTGATTGAAGCTGAAGCTGCATCCTGTTCGCGCGTAGTCGACATATCAATCCTTCAGTTTTGCACCGGTCAAACGCTCCAGCGCCTCGCGATATTTGGCGCCGGTTTTTTCAATCACATCGGCCGGCAGCGTCGGCGCCGGTGCGGTCTTTTTCCACTCGGTGATGGTTTCCAGGTAATCGCGCACGAACTGCTTGTCGAACGAAGGCGGCGACATGCCGACCTTATAGCTGTCGGCCGGCCAGAAGCGCGACGAATCGGCCGTCAGCACTTCATCCATCAGATGCAGCACGCCGTTGTTGTCCAGGCCGAATTCGAATTTGGTATCGGCAATGATGATGCCGCGCGTCGCTGCGTAATCGGCGGCGGCCTTGTACAACGCGATACTGATGGCGCGCATTTTACCGGCCAGCTCGGCGCCGATGCGCTGTTCCATTTCGGCAAAGCTGATGTTTTCATCATGCTCGCCCAGATCGGCCTTGGCTGCCGGCGTGAAAATAGGTTCGACCAATTTGGCTGCCTGCGGCAATCCGGCCGGCAAGGCGATGCCGCAAACCGCGCCGGTGTCCTGATAATCCTTCCATCCGGAGCCGATCAGGTAACCGCGCACCACTGCTTCCACCAGAATCGGCTTGAGCCGCTTGGCAACCACGGCGCGGCCGCGAACCTGCTCGACTTCATCCGGCGCAACCACGGATTCCGGCGCGATGCCGGTCAAATGATTCGGCACCAGCGCGCTCAGTTTTTCAAACCAGAAATCGGACATCTGATTCAAAACCTTGCCCTTCCCCGGAATCGGTTCGTTCATCACTACATCGAACGCAGACAGGCGATCGGTCGTGACGATCAGGATTTTGTCATCGCCGACGGCATAGTTGTCGCGCACCTTGCCGTTGCCGAGCAAGGTCAGGGATTTGATGGAGGATTGATACAGACTGGTCATATGGATCTCAAGGCCGATGAGTAATGATGCAAAAATAAAATAAGAAAATAAAATAAAGACACGATCTAACGCAAGCGACGCCGCGCTGCCGTTATGGCGAGCGCGGCGTCGATTGGCCGGACAAAATTACTGAACGATTTGCGACAATTCGCCTTTTTTATACTTCTCGGCGATTTTTTCCAATGGCACCGGTTTGATCTTGCTGCCCTGGCCTTCGCAACCGAACGACAGATAACGTGCCTTGCAGACCATCTTGGCGGCTTCACGCGCAGGCTTCAGATAATCGCGCGGATCGAACTTGCTTGGATTTTCGAACAGATAGCGGCGGATCGCGCCGGTCATCGCGAGACGGATATCGGTATCGATATTCACCTTGCGCACGCCGTGCTTGATGCCTTCCTG
>DASYCG010000002.1:0-5256 GCA_036500325.1 Herbaspirillum sp.
CGTAACGCGGGTATATTCTTCGGCAGGCCAGACCCGCACGGCGACGATCTGGGCGGCGCGCGCCAGCATCGGCGTGTAGGCAAGAACTGAAAAGAGTAGCGACCCGCCGGCTTTGAGAACGGTACGCCGGGCCTTGGAATCAAGAGATTTGGTGCGAATTTCAGTCGAACGAGGCATTCAAGACCCTTGTCGGATAATGCGCGTAATTCTACCTCACGACCGTGCCCTTGCACACTTAGCGAAATTTCGATGTCGGGGCGCGGCAACACTGTGTCGCCTTTTTCCGGCCATTCGACAACACAGATAGTATTTGAGCTGAAATGTTCCCTGAAACCGGCGTCCAGAAATTCATCGGCGCTGAGCATGCGGTACAGATCGAAATGAATTAGCGTTACCATGCGTTCACCCAGCTTGATCGCGTACGGTTCGGCCAATGTGTATGTCGGGCTTTTGACATGGCCGGTAT
Organism: Herbaspirillum sp.; assembly: GCA_036500325.1. Taxonomy (GTDB): domain Bacteria; phylum Pseudomonadota; class Gammaproteobacteria; order Burkholderiales; family Burkholderiaceae_D; genus Herbaspirillum. The sequence continues at coordinate 467 of DASYCG010000002.1, forward strand.
GGCCGGCAGCGTGCAGCATGGCGCGGGTCAGCGCGGTTTTGCCGGTGCCCAGATCGCCTTGCAGATAGATCGCCAGACCCGGTTGCAGGACGTGCGCCAGTGCGCGGCCGAGTGCTTCGGTGCCGGCTTCGTCGTGCAGATGAAAGAGTTTGGTCGCTGGCATATGATGGAATGCAATTCAGGTAAATTTGTTTAAGTAAATTGTGTCGAATGGTAATGCATGATTCTTTTTTCCCCATGACCGAAGCCGATCGCATGTTCGCGCTGGCGCAGACCATCAAGGCCTGGGGGCGGGAGCTTGGCTTTGCCGATGTCCGGATTACCGATGTCGATCTGTCGCATCGCGAAGCCGGCTTTGCCGCATGGCTGGCCAAAGGTTATCACGGCGAGATGGATTATATGGCCGCGCACGGCATGAAGCGCGCCCGTCCGGCCGAACTGGTGCCGGGCACGGTGAGCGTGATCACGGCGCGCATGCCGTATCTGCCGCGGGCCGGCGTTGGGACTGAAACCGGAGCCGGGACCGACACCGAAATGCAGGATTGGCGCGAACGCGAAACCGCGCGCATGCACGATGCCAATGCGGCTGTGGTGTCGATCTATGCGCGTGGACGTGATTATCACAAGGTGATCCGGGCGCGCCTGCAGCAATTGGCCAGCCGCATCGAGGCGCAGACCGGGCCGTTCGGCTATCGCGTGTTCACCGATTCGGCGCCGGTCATGGAAGTGGCGCTGGCCGAGAAAGCCGGACTCGGCTGGCGCGGCAAGCACACGCTGCTGCTCAATCGCGAAGCCGGTTCGATGTTTTTCCTGGGCGAGATCCTGACCGATTTGCCGCTGCCCCCGGACCAGCCGGCAACCGCGCATTGCGGGCAGTGCAGCGCCTGCATCGATGTCTGCCCGACGCAGGCGATTGTCGGTCCCTATGAACTGGATGCGCGGCGTTGCATTTCCTATTTGACGATCGAATTGAAGGGCAGCATTCCGGTAGAGTTGCGCAGCCTGATCGGCAATCGGGTCTATGGTTGCGACGATTGCCAGTTATTTTGTCCGTGGAATAAATTTGCGCAAGCGTCGACCTTGAGCGATTTCGATGAGCGTCACGGCTTGGGCGAGGCGACGCTGATCGATCTGTTCGGCTGGAGCGAAGCGCAATTCAACAGCAACATGGAAGGCAGCGCGATTCGCCGTATCGGGCATGAGCGCTGGCTGCGCAATATTGCGGTCGGCTTGGGAAATGCCGCTGCCGCCAAAGGCGCGGCGGCGGTTGTCGCCGCCTTGCAGTCGCGGGCCGACGATGCGTCGCCGATTGTGCGGGAACATGTGGCCTGGGCTTTGGCGCAACATGGGGTGTCGTGAAACGGCCCTGGGGCAAGGCTGATTTAGTGCCATGGGTGCCCTTTTTTTTCACGCGGCACGGGCCCTACCCCTCACCCAAATGAACGATTTTTTATGGCGCTAAAGAAAATCAGTCAACTTCGAATTTTCTTTAAATCCATAAAAGACCGTTCATTTGGGTGGGGGGTAGGGCCCGTGCCGCGTGAAAAAAAAGGGCACCCATGGCACTAAATCAGCCTTGCCCTAAGCGTCCACCACCCACAACCAGAACGGCAGCGTCAGCGCCGACAAGATTGTGCCGGCCGATATCTGAAACGCCACCAGCGGTCCGTTGCCGCCCATGCGTGCGGCCAGGATGTAGGCGCTGGAGGCAGTCGGCAGGCCGCAGAACAACACCAGAATCTGTAGCTGCAGCGGCGGTAATCCGGCGTAGCGTCCCATCGCATAGGCAATCGCCGGCAGGATCAATAATTTAATCGAAATGAAATAAGCGGAAATCGCTTTTCCCTGATGCATGCCGGCCAATTTCAAACCGGCGCCGACCAGTATCAGCCCCATCGCCACCGCCGCATTGCCCATCCGTACAAAGATTGCGCCGGCGACTTCTGGAATAGTAAAGCCGAGCAGATTGAACAGCAGACCGCCGGCAGTGGCGATCAGCAGGGGATTGCGGGCCAGTTCCTTGAGCAGATGACCGTTTTTTTTCACCATCGAATGCACCGAGGCGATATTGCAAAGCGGCACGCCGAAACCGATCAGCAATGCGGCCAGGCCGGCGCCTTGCTCGCCTGCCAGACGAGATGTCAACGCCAGTGCGATATAGGAATTGAAGCGAAACGCCGTCTGCATGCCGCATTCATATTGCAGCGGCTGATCAGGGACTTTCCGCGCCTGGCTGCGGAACAGCGGTTTGCCGATCCAGGCCAGGGCGATTGCCGACAGCGACGCCAGCGTGCCGATCAGAATCATGCTGCCGGTGCTTTCGAAATGCAGCGGCGTGCGCGCGGTGGAGTAAAACAGCAACGATGGGAATAGTACGAAATAGACCAGCTTTTCTGCGCCAGCCCAGAATTCCGCGCCCCAATCGGTGACGCGAAACAGGATCAGACCGATGACCATCAGCGCGAAGTCGGGGAACAGCAGTGAGACAGTATTCATCGATGGCGGGCGGTATTGGGTGAATGTGGGGCAGCACGCTAGTGTCGCATAGTCGATGCGCTGTTGCGCCGTTGTTGAAAATTATGCATGGCCGGCGCTCTCGCCCGATGGCATTTTTGAGTACACTAGCGCGATGCTCTCATCCAATTCTCTTCCGTTGTTTTCCGCCATCGTGGCTGCGCCGTTCGGTGCGGTCGGCATTCGTACCGGGCAAGGGCAGGTGTGCGAAGTGGTGTATCTGCCGCCGCGTTTCGATGAGCAGGCGCCGACCGATGCAGTGGCTGAACGCGCCGCGAATCAGATTGCGCGTTATCTCGAGCAGCCCGATACCGTATTCGATCTGCCGCTGGCGCCGGTCGGCACCGCCTTTCAGCAGCGCGTCTGGAAAGCCATCAGCGCGATACCGATGGGCGATGTACTGACCTACGGCCAGGTGGCGCGGCTGGTGCAATCGGCGCCGCGTGCCGTCGGGCAAGCCTGTGGCGCCAACTGGTATCCGCTGATCATCCCTTGCCACCGCGTGACCGCAGCCGGCGGTTTGGGCGGTTTTTCCAACGATGGCGATGTGCAGGGCTTTCATATCGGCGTCAAGCGCTGGCTGTTGGCGCGCGAAGGTGTTTCGTTTGGGTGACGCCGTTAAACCCGGTGCAAATCCGCCGTCGCCGGCAGTCGTTCTGCCATCGGCGAGCCTGGCGGCGATCGACGAATTCTGCGATGCCTTATGGCTGGAAGACGGGCTGGCCAAAAATTCGCTGGAAGCGTATCGGCGCGACATGCGGCTGTTCGCGCAATGGCTGCATGTGACGCATGGGAAGTCTTTGCTGGAGGCAGAGGCCGAACATCTGCTTGGCTATTTCTCGGCGCGTCATGCCGATACCAAGGCCACATCGGCCAATCGGCGCCTGGCGGTGCTCAAGCGCTTTTATCTGTTGGCGCTGCGGCAAAACCGCATCGGCGTCGACCCTTGCCTCCGGATGAAATCGGCCAAGCAGCCGCCGCGGTTTCCGAAGACCTTGACCGAAGCGCAGGTGGAAGCCTTGCTGGCGGCGCCGGACGTCGAGACGCCGCTCGGTTTGCGCGATCGGACCATGCTCGAATTGATGTACGCCAGTGGTTTGCGGGTATCGGAACTGGTGCTGCTGAAATCGCTCGAAGTGGGGATGACGGAAGGCGTGTTGCGTATTACCGGGAAGGGCAATAAAACACGTCTGGTGCCGTTCGGCGAGGAGGCGCGCGGCTGGATCGTGCGCTATCTGCAAGAGGCGCGCGGGAAGATTCTGGATGGGCAGATGAACGATGCCCTATTTGTAACCGCGCGCGGTGGGCCGATGACGCGGCAGATGTTCTGGACGCTGATCAAAAAGCACGCAAAGCGGGCCGATATCAATGCGCCGCTGTCGCCGCATACGCTGCGCCACGCATTTGCCACGCATCTGCTGAATCACGGCGCCGATCTGCGGGTGGTGCAGTTGCTGCTGGGACACGCCGATATATCCACTACGCAAATTTATACGCATATCGCCCGTGAACGCTTGAAATTGCTGCATACAACCCATCACCCACGGGGTTAAATGTTGCTTTATTAACAATTCCGACTGCGCTACTATGGTTTTGTGCGTAGCCGGGCTAATCCCTGTATCCTGCAAGACACGGCTTTTTGCCATGGCTTTGAGCCATATCCAATCGAATAATCTACGAGGTGCACACTTGGCGAAAACTAATTTCCAGTACGAAAAGCGGCAAAAAGAGTTAGAGAAGAAAAAGAAGAAAGAGGAAAAACTGAAGCGCAAGGCGGAGAAGGGCAACGAACCCGGCATTGGCGAAGCGGGCGACGATCCTGCACCCGATCATGCCGTCGAACCCCCTCCGCCCGAGCAACCGATAGCGTAATCCGTAGCATAGACCCGCCTGATCGTTCTACACGTTTCTATGGTCGGCACATCGGTCCAGTCAGTCTCTGAACCACTATGGTTAAACACATTTCGGCTTCCCCGGCGACGCAGTTCCTGCGCCGCCATCGGGTCATTTTCACCGAGCATCCCTACGCTTATGAAGAACATGGCGGCACGGCGGTGTCTGCACGTGAACTCGGCGTACCCGAACACGCAGTGATCAAAACCCTGGTGATGCAGGACGAAGCGGCCAAGCCCTTACTGGTATTGATGCATGGGGATTGCAAGGTATCCACCAAAAATCTGGCGCGGCAAATCGGCCGCAAGTCGGTTGAGCCTTGCCGACCGGATGTGGCGAATCGCCATTCCGGTTATCTGATCGGCGGCACCTCGCCGTTCGGC
>DASYCG010000003.1:0-28166 GCA_036500325.1 Herbaspirillum sp.
GCCGCCGTAGATATCCCATTCGACATTGCCCTTGCCGCCGGCGCCGACGGTATCTTTAATCCATTTGATGTTCGACAGCCAGGTGCCGGCATACAGGCCCAGTGGGTTGTAGACATAATCCGCGCCGCCCTGGACGGCTGGGTCGAAGCGGGTTTGCGAGATGCCACGGAAACGGTAATCGTTGACAGCGCCGATGTTGAAGCTCAATGCATTGTCGGGTACGGGTGCTGCTGCTTCGTCGGCTTGGGCAATGCTGGAAATACACGCTGCGGCTACTGCTGTGGCAAGGATAAGTTTTTTCATGGCGTCCCTCTGGGAAATAATGTTTATAAACGAAGACGATCTGCTTCATTGCTCACCTAAGCAGTTCTCATGCCAGGTTACAAAATGTTTCCGAACGGCATGCCCGATAAATAAAAATAGCCGGAAGATCGCCATGTTGCGCCGATACGCCAAGGAATTTACTTTAATTAACACGCCAAATCATTGACAAACATGACATATCGATTGCCCACGATAGAATGCACCAAATCGATGCGTAAAAAATGCTCTTTTTTAGTGCGACGCAAGAATTTTACCTACACGTTTGCGCATTTCCCTGCCGAACGTAACGCGCTACACTCCTTTTATTAAATACAGCAGATAGGAAATATCATGAGCAAGCCAAACTTTTTTGAAGATATGCAGGCCAAGATGCATCAGGCCATTGAAAACTCTCCGGTCAAAGACATAGAAAAGAACGTCAAGGCGATGATGAGCCAGGGATTTGCCAAGCTCGATCTGGTAACCCGCGAAGAATTCGATATTCAGGCGCAAGTACTGGCCAAGACGCGCGCCAAGCTGGAAGCGCTGGAACTACGCGTTGCGCAATTGGAAGCATCGAAGACACCCGGCAATCAACCTGACTAACATGCGATGAGTCTGGCCGTTCTCAAAAGCCGTGCCTTGGCCGGCATGGACGCCCCGCAAGTTACAGTCGAAGTCCATCTGGCCAACGGATTACCGGGTTTTGCCATCGTCGGCCTGCCGGAAGCCGAAGTAAAGGAAGCCAAGGACAGGGTTCGCGCCGCGCTCCTGAACAACCGCTTCGAATTTCCCAACCGGCGCATCGTGGTCAATCTGGCGCCGGCGGATCTGCCCAAGGAATCGGGCCGATTCGATCTGCCGATTGCGCTGGGCATCCTCGCGGCGTCCGGGCAAATCCCGGCGGACGACCTCGATCGTTATGAATATGCCGGCGACTTATCGCTATCCGGAGCGCTCCGCCCCATTCGCGGCGCCTTGGCCATGGCATACGCCATACAGCGCGCATCCGATCGGCGCGGATTCATTGTGCCGGCAGACAATGCGGACGAAGCCGCACTGGTGCAAGACGCCCGCATCTACCCCGCTAATTCCCTGCTCGAGGTCTGTGCGCATTTTGCCGCTCTGGACCCGGATGCCAGACTGGCGCGCCATACCGTTACCGCCGCCGATCCGGTCAAAGCCTCTCCTCACCGCTATCCCGATTTCTCCGAAGTAAAAGGACAATTGCAAGTCAAACGCGCTCTGGAAATTGCCGCGGCGGGCCGTCACAGCGTCCTGATGGTCGGCCCACCCGGCGCCGGCAAGTCGATGCTGGCTGCACGCCTGCCGGGCATCCTGCCGCCCATGACAGAGCAGCAGGCACTCGAAAGCGCGGCGCTGCAATCGGTCAACGGCGCGTTTGCCATCAGCCGCTGGAAACAGCGTCCTTACCGGGCTCCGCACCATACGGCATCGGCGGCGGCACTGGTGGGCGGCGGCGGCATCCCGCGTCCGGGAGAAATCTCGCTGGCGCATCAGGGCGTCCTGTTTCTGGATGAATTGCCGGAATTCAATCGCCATGTACTGGAAGTATTGCGCGAACCGCTGGAATCGGGACACATCACCATCTCCCGAGCGGCGCGCCAGGCAGAGTTTCCGGCAGGATTCCAGTTGATCGCTGCCATGAACCCCTGTCCTTGCGGTTATTTTGGGCATGCCGGCGGCAGTTGCCGATGCACGCCGGATGCCATCGACCGTTACCAGGGCAAGATTTCCGGCCCGTTGCTGGACCGCATCGATATGCAGATTCCGGTAGCTGCCCTGAAACATACAGAACTGGTCAACAGTGCCGACGGCGAGCCGTCGTGCGCGATCGCCGGCCGGGTAGCGCAAGCTTTCGACCGTCAATTGCAGCGTCAGGACCACCCCAATAACCTGCTGACGTCACGTGGTATCGATGCGCATTGCAAACCCGATGCTACCGGAGCGCAACTACTCAGCCATGCAATGAATCGCCTCAACTGGTCGGCGCGAGCGTATCATCGCGTCCTCAAGCTGGCGCGCACCATTGCCGACCTGGATAACGCGCTGACCATCGCCGCCGCCCATGTGGCCGAAGCAATCCAGTTACGGCGCGCCCTGCGAGAGCCCTGATTCACTAGTTATTAAATATGCCGAAACTTCCGCAAGCACTTCCGCAATTACTTCTGGCCTGCCTCCTGGTCTTTTTAAGCGCCTGTTCGCCCCAATATAATTGGCGCGAAGTGCATGGCAATACGGTCCCTTTTACGGTATTACTGCCGGGCAAGGCGGATACCTTCACGCAGTCGGTTGAGCTCAACGGCGCACAAGTGCCCATGACCATGACTGCAACCGACGTCAATGGCGTTACCTTTGCCGTCGGCACGGCAAGCTTTGCCGACGCTGCAGCCGCGCAAAGTGGAATGAACCAGATGAAAGAAGCGCTGATCAAAAACATTAACGGCAGCACGGTCAATTCAGCAATACCGGGTACGGAAATTGCCGGCGGCTTATCATTGACCCTCAGTGCTGTCGGCACAGACCGAGGAAAACCGTTAAAAATGATCGGACACTTATACAATATTGAAAAGCGCGTTTATCAGGTCATCATGGTCGGCGATCCGAAAAAAATGCCCGATGACGCCAGCGAAATGTTTTTTACTTCGTTCAAAGCGAACTAAAATTTAGAAAAACCGAGATTTAATAACTAAACCAGGCGAGAGACACTATGTTACTGACCTTCAAATCCAAAGGCGCGGCCAACGTAACGATGTACGAAGAGCACGCGAAGCGTATTCTCGATCTTTTGCATAAAGACACCAAAATCGGTGTCATTACTGCAGCAGAAACAGCCAACGCAGTCGCCGTGCTGGAAAAATTCATAGGCTCTACACGCCAGCATGAAACCAGCTACGCCATCGAACGCGACATCAATGCCCATCACAACGAAAAGGGCGACGACAACAATCACGAACACGAAGTCGATCACGTCAGCTTTGCCAATCGTGCTTACCCGCTGCTGGAAATGCTGCGCGAAGCGCAAAAAGGCAATTACGACGTACTTTGGGGCGTCTGACCGAAGCAGACGTGACCTTATCCCCGACCAAAAACGATCCACTGGCGTTTCATTTGCACGGTGCGGCGCAAGCTGTCGCTCAAGTTAAATCCGGTACTGCGCTGCCGCAAGCGCTGAACCGGATTTTTCTCGATGGCAGTCCATCGCCCCAGGCACGCGGCGCTATCCAGGATATCGCCTACCGCACCATGCGCCAGCTCGGCCTGGCCGAGGGGCTGCTGGCGCTATTAATTACCAAGCCCGTGCAAGTGCCGGTGCTGCAATCTCTGCTGAGTTGCGCATTGGCCTTGCTGGCCGATACCGACGCTTCCGGCTATGACGCCTTTACCATCGTCAACCAGGCAGTCGATGCCGCCGCATCCGATCCGGACATGGCGCATGCAAAAGGGATGGTCAACGCGGTATTGCGCCGCTTTCTGCGCGAACAGGAAAGCCTGTTGCAGCAAGCCCGGAAGACCCCTGCCGGAAATTGGAATTATCCGGTCTGGTGGATCGACCGGATCAGGGATGCCTATCCCGAGCACTGGCAATCGATTCTGCAGGCCGGCAATCGCCAGCCACCGCTCACGCTACGCATCAATCAAAGGAAAACCACGCTGGCCGCTTACTTGCAAATATTGCAAGACGCCGGATTGGAAGCAAGCGCCATCGGTCCCTTCGCCGTCAAACTGCATAAACCGATTCCGGTCGCGCAGATTCCCGGCTTCGCGGAGGGCCTGAGCTCGGTGCAGGATGCAGCGGCCCAGTTGGCCGCGCCGTTACTGGATGTTCAACCCGGCATGCGGATACTGGATGCCTGCGCGGCGCCGGGCGGCAAGACCGGTCATTTGCTCGAAATGGCAGATGTCACGCTCCATGCACTGGACCACGACCCGAAACGGCTGCGCCGCATAGCCGAAAATCTGGAACGCCTGAACCTATCCGCATCGGCGACCCTGATTACCGGCGATGCCCGCATGGGCGGAATCAAGGCTATGGATGCGAATAGCGGCAAGAACAACGGAAAGCACGACGAAAATAGCGCTAACTGGTGGGATGGTCGCCGTTTCGATCGCATCCTCGCCGATCTGCCTTGTACCGCCTCCGGCATCGTCAGACGCCATCCCGATATTCGCTGGCTGCGGCGCAAAACCGATACCGCGCAACTTGCAACACTTTCTGCCGGAATTCTGGACAACCTTTGGCAGATGCTGGAGCCGAATGGTAAATTATTGCTTGTAACATGTTCGCTGTGGCCTCAGGAATCGGAACAACAGGCAGTCGCTTTTGCACAGCGCAACAAGAGCGATGCAGTCCGGTTGCCAGCCCCCGGCCAATTACTTCCGACAGCGGATGCGCAACAGGATCATGACGGGCTGTTTTACGCGTTGTTTCAGAAAACCGGCACAGGAATTTGATGCAAGCAACTCGGCGCAATCCTCAACACATCCCGGCCGCGACCGGGGCCCGACGACGAGCCGGATTGCGCGCCGGGTTTCGTACCGGGTTTCGTACATTATCGTCGGCATTTTTGCTGCTCCTTTCATGCTTCTTCTTTATTACGGCAATGGCGCCCACGGTTGCCCGTGCCGCCGACATCGATGTCCTCAAGGCGTCCATCGACAGCACCGATGAGGGCTATCGCCTCTCCACCGCCTACGCATTCGAACTCAATCACGGCCTCGAAAGCACCATCATGCGTGGCGTGCCGCTATATTTCACCACCGAGATCGAGGTGAAACGGCATCGCTGGTATTGGCTGGACGAAACCGCGGTGCGGGCCACGCAAACCACGCGCGTCTCATACAACGTCCTGACCCGGCAATTCCATGCCTCGATCAACAGCAGCCTGCAGCAGAATTTCGAGACCCTGGAAGACGCGATGGCGATGGTGCGCCGGCCGCCGCGCTGGATCATTGCCGACACCAAGGCCTTGCATTCCGGAGAAGAATATAACGTTGCCGTGCGCATGCAGCTCGATATCGCACAGCTCTCCAAACCGTTCCAGGTCAATGCGCTGAACAACAGCGACTGGCATTTGTCGTCGGACTGGATCAACTTCACTTATAAGCCGGAATGACACGCAAGCTTCGCTACATGCTGGTAGTCGGCTTTGGCGTGTTCGCCATTCTGCTGTTCCTGCTGGCTTCCGCTTCCGAAAACACAGCTTTCTTCGATCAGCATTATCCGTGGCTGCTGGGCCTGAATGCATTGGTCGCAGCCATGTTGCTGAGTGTGGTGTTCCTGTTGCTCACCCGCTTGTTCAAACGTTATCGCAGAGGCAAATTCGGCTCGCGCCTGATGGCCAGGCTGGTCATGCTGTTTGCGCTGATCGGCATTCTGCCGGGCCTTCTGATTTACCTGGTATCGGTGCAATTCGTCTCGCGTTCGATTGAATCCTGGTTCGATGTGCGCATCGAATCGGCGCTGGAGTCCGGTCTCAATCTGGGACGCAATTCGCTGGATTCGGCGCTGGCCGACCTGCGCGACAAAGGTCACAACATCGTGCTTGAACTGGCCGACAAGAGCGACAGTGCTCAAGTGACTTATCTGTCGCGCCTGCGCGAGCAAAATCTGGAAACCGCCATCTTCACCGCCACCGGCCAGGTCATCGCCACGGTCGGCGGCAAGCTCGGCGCACTCACGCCGGAAGTGCCGACGACAGCGATGCTGCGCCAGGCCGGCACCACGCGCGGCTTTGCCGCCATCGAAAACGCCGACGCCAGCGGCGACATCGACAACACCGACGGCGACCTGCGCTTGCACGTCATATTGGAAATTCCAGATTCCGGCAGCGGATTGACCGCCCGTTCCGACCGTCACTATCTGCAAATCTTTCAGGCAGTGCCGACTTATCTGGCCAGCAATGCCAATACCTTGCGGATTGCCTACACCGAATACCAGCAACGTTCGGTATCGCGCTCCGGGCTGCGCAAGATCTATCTCGTCACATTAACCCTGACGCTGCTGCTGGCGATCTTCGCCGCTATCGTCAGCGCCTTCGTGATTGCCGGCGATCTGGCCAAACCGCTGCTGTTGCTGGCGGAAGGCACCAAGGCCGTGGCGGAAGGCAATCTGTCGCCGCGGCCGATTGTGGCCACCTCCGACGAACTCGGCACGCTGACCAAATCCTTCAACACCATGACCCGGCAATTACTGGAAGCGCGCGACACCGTCGAAAAGAATCGTGTCCAGTTGGAAGAAGCCAAAGCCTATCTGGAATCGGTGCTGGCCAATATGTCGGCCGGCGTGGTGGTGCTGGATGACGGCTTCCGGCTGATCACCAGCAACGAATCGGTCAAACGCATTTTGCAACTCGACTTTTCGCCCTATATCGGCCAGCCTCTGGTCAATGTCGACGGGCTGGCCGCATTCGCGCTGGCAATCACCAATGCATTTTCGGAACAGAGCGCGCAACTGGCCGCCAACGCGATTCCGATGGAAAAGCTGCATTGGCAACAGCAGATCGAATTACCCCGTTTGCTGGACGGCGCCGACGACGAGAAAATCACCCTGCTGGCACGCGGCTCACGCCTGCCGGTCGAAACCGGCACCGGCTATGTCGTTGTATTCGACGATATATCGGATGTCATTTCAGCCCAGCGCTCGATCGCCTGGGGCGAGGTCGCGCGGCGTCTGGCGCATGAAATCAAAAACCCGCTGACGCCGATCCAGCTTTCAGCGGAACGTCTGCAAATGCGGCTGATCGATAAGCTGAGCCCGCCGGACGCCACTATCCTGAACAAGAGCACCACCACCATCGTCAATCAAGTCACCGCGATGAAACGCATGGTCGACGATTTCCGCGATTACGCGCGCACGCCGCCGGCCAAACCGACGCCGCTCGACCTGAACGATCTGATTGCCGAGATTCTTAATCTATACTTGTCCGGCGACGAACGCGACGCGATACACGCGGCGCTGGCGCCGAAACTGCCGCAGGTGATGGGCGATGCCACGCAATTGCGGCAAGTCATTCACAATCTGCTGCAAAATGCGCAAGATGCCGTCAATGATCCTGTACTATCACGCGATCCGGCAATTGCGCCACGTATCGACGTCGTCACTGAAGTCGTCAACTACGCAAGCCCGGCCGGCGACGCCTGTGCTGCGATCCGGTTGACGATTAAAGATAACGGCGCAGGTTTTGCGCAGAAAATTCTGGCGCGCGCGTTCGAGCCTTATGTGACATCGAAAGCCCGCGGCACCGGATTGGGATTGGCCATGGTCAAGAAAATCGTCGATGAACACGGCGGTAAAATTGATATCCAAAATCGTTCGGACGGAAGCGGCGCCAAAATCTCAATTTTGCTGTTAAAGTTAGCCGGCTGAGTTCAGGTATTTCACACAATGTGCCGGAAATTCGGAAGAAGTTTTCCTGGAGCTCATGTCATAAACAGCTCTGGCAAACACAAAGCAGCACCTACGAACGCCGACCGCATATAATTGCAAAAAACCCGACATCGCATTCTGCCGCTTCCGCAACTCAACGCAGATTCGGTAGTCGGATGGAATTACGCACTACATGAGAAAGCAGGCACATGGCTAACATCCTGGTCGTCGATGACGAAATGGGTATCCGCGAGTTACTCTCCGAAATTTTGAGTGATGAGGGACATGTCGTAGTAACGGCAGAGAACGCGCAGCAAGCGCGTGAGTTGCGCTTGAGCGCAGCGCCCGATCTGGTGCTGCTCGATATCTGGATGCCCGACACCGATGGCGTCACGCTGCTCAAGGAATGGCAACGCGATGGCCAACTGACCATGCCGGTCATCATGATGTCCGGCCATGCCACCATCGACACCGCGGTCGAAGCGACCCGCATCGGCGCGCTGAATTTCCTGGAAAAACCGATTGCCTTGCAAAAATTGCTGAAGGCCGTGCAGCATGGCCTCTCGCATAACCGCGAAGCGCCACGTGCACCCGGCTTTGTGCGCCCTGCGGTCGTTGTCGGCGATGCCTCCGATATGCCGCCAGTGGCTTCCTACAGCGTTCCCGGCAATTCGGAAGTACCGAACAGCCTCAGCATCGGCGCCGCTTATTACACCGCTGCCGATAAAGCAGCCAGTATTTCATTCGATTTACCGCTACGCGAGGCGCGCGACGCTTTCGAACGTGCTTATTTCGAATATCACCTGGTGCGCGAAAACAGCAGCATGACCCGCGTAGCGGAACGAACCGGCCTTGAACGCACGCATCTTTATCGCAAACTCAAGCAGTTAGGCGTGGAACCCGGCAAACTGGCCAGAAAAAATTAGGGATTCATTTCATGATGGAATGAATCCTACAAACTGTAACAATCACCTGGGAGGATCGACGAACACTGTATCGTTTTTGCAATAGCTCTTGAAATACCATCGCAATAGCGCCATGTCTGTTTTCGAAGCAGGACTTTACTATGGAGAGCGTGCACATGAACCTGATCTATAACAGTGACCAATACAGCGTTGTCGAGTTTACACCTGACAATAGTACTGAAACTCTGCACAGCGGCGGTTATGAAATCATGGACAAGTCCTTCAACCGCGAGATATTCCTGGCCGGTTCAATGGCCGAAGTATTCCGCAAGGATGTCGAGGATTTGATTGCAAGCGAGCCTACCATCGAAGACATTGACAGTTTCCTGGGTCAATACGATAGCTACATGCGGCAACCTTTGGTAGTGCATTAACGACAGCGTCGATCTTTTAACCACTAGCCTGCTGTAGCTTTACTCCCAAACACAAACGGGGCGCCTTGAAAAGCGCCCCGTTTGTTTTTGGGTTTATTTATTGTGATATCAATAAATAAGTTGTTCTGATATCTAAATTTAGATTTCGATCTTGGTTCCTAATTCCACCACGCGATTAGCCGGAATATGGAAAAAATCGGATGGCTTGGCTGCGTTCTGATGCATCCATGCAAAAATCCGTTCGCGCCACATCGACATGCCCGGCAATTTGCTCGGCACCACTGTATCGCGTGCGATAAAGAATGAAGTTTCCATCAATTCGAACTGCATATCGAACTGCTGCGTCGTCAACACCAACACCGAATTGACATCCGGCGCTTCCTTGAAACCGAACGCTGCCCGCAATAAGTAAACATTACCGCCTAAATCCTGCAATTTCAGCCTGTGACTATCGGCCACGAACGGCACGTCCCAGATACTGATCTTCATGAAAATCACGCGCTCATGCAGGATGCGATTGTGTTTAAGGTTGTGCAACAGCGAAACCGGCACGGTTTCCTTATTCGCCGTCATGAATACCGCCGTACCGCCCACCCGATGCGGCGGATGCGCCAGCAGGCCTTCGACAAAAGGCACCAACGGAATACCGTCGTCCTTGGTTCGCGTGCGCAACAGCATGCGGCCCGAATACCAGGTCATCAGCAGGAAGAATGCCGAGCCGCCCAGCAGCAGCGGGAACCAGCCGCCATCGACAATCTTGATCAGATTGGCGGCAAAGAAACTGAAATCGACAATGAAGAAAATCGATATCACCAGCGTGACCATACCGGTATGCCACTTCCAAATGGTGCGCATCACGACCGCCGCAAGAACGGTAGTAATAACCATCGTGGTGGTCACCGCCACGCCGTATGCGGCCGCCAGGTTATCGGATTTCCTGAATGCCAGCACCACTGCAACCACCAATATCATCAGCATCCAGTTAATGAACGGCGCATAAATCTGGCCGCGCTCATCAACCGATGTATGCAAGATGCGCATCCGCGGCACAAAGCCCAGCAGAATCGCCTGGCTGGTCAACGAAAACGCGCCGGAAATAACTGCCTGCGATGCAATCACAGTGGCGCCGGTGGCCAATATCACCATCGGGATCAGCAGCCATTCAGGCACCATCAGATAAAACGGATTGCCGATCGCCTCTGGATGAATCAGCAAATTGGCGCCCTGGCCGAAGTAATTCAATACCAGACAAGGCATCACGGTAAATAACCAGGCAAAGCGGATCGGACGGATGCCGAAGTGTCCCATATCCGCATACAGCGCCTCGGCGCCGGTCAGCACCAGCACTACCGAACCCAACACCACAAAAGCCTGAATCGAATGCGTTGCCATGAAATGAATGGCGTAATAGGGATTGATCGCAGCCAGAATGCTGGGCGCCTGCACGATATTGAATATTCCCAGAATGCCGAGCGACGCGAACCAGACCATCATCACCGGTCCGAACAGCTTGCCGACGACCGACGTGCCATGGCGTTGAATCATGAACAAGGCGACCAGGATCACCAACGACAACGGAATCACATATTTGGCCATGCCCGGCACCGCGATTTCCAGCCCTTCGACCGCCGACAACACCGAAATAGCCGGCGTAATCACCACATCGCCATAGAACATGCAGGCGCCGAACACACCCAGCATCATCAACGCTTTTGCCCAGCGCGATCCTGCGGTTGCGGTGCGCAGCGACAGCGCCATCAGCGCCAGCACGCCGCCTTCGCCATTGTTGTCGGCCCGCATCACGAACATCACGTATTTCAGCGATACCACGATGGTGATCGACCAGAACAACATGGAAATAATGCCGAAAACAGCGTTTGCGGAAAAAGGGATCCCGTGCTGCGGGCTAAAACATTCTTTCAGCGCATATAACGGGCTGGTGCCGATGTCGCCAAAAACCACCCCTAATGCGGCCAAAGTCACGATATGCAGACGGGCCGAAGTGAAAACGCCATCTTTCGCTGCCGATGAACTACTCATTTATATTCCATTTACATTCGAATTAGGGCGTACTTTATCGCACTATCGGCGCGCACTGGAAAAATCGCATTGCGCCGATGCGCATTTTTGTAAATTTAGGCAAATTGATTGCACACCTTGATTACTTGAGATAGAGCCCGTTGGCCGTACAATACGACCATGAATATCTCCCTTACCGAGCTTGAAGAAGCGATCAATTACTGGCGCCGGCAACGCCCTGCCACCGGCGAAGAATGTGCATTATCGCCTGAGGTCAATACGCTGGCAGATGTCTATGCCATGATGATTTTCGAGGGCGTTACGATGACGCCGGATGACACGCTCGACGCGCGTGCCCAGGAGTTGATAACTGTTTGGCAACAACAGCTCGCTTAAGCTGCGTCGCTTGCTACCCGGCCTGTTACACCCTTGTTACACCCCTGCTGCACCGCAATGCAATGCATGCGGGACTCTGTTACGCTGCCTACTCAATGGACCAGGCATCCGCGATTTCTCAACCGGGAGGCGCGAGCCTATCGACCGAGGATAAACAGCTATGGCAGTCAAACCGCGTAAAGTCCCTGCAGCTTCCGCCTCAAATTCAACGCCAATGTCAGCAGGCACACCTGGCACATCCGACGGCAAACCGCCGGCCAAACGGCCAGCAGCTAAAATTGCGGCGCTCAAGGCCAATACCTCGTCCAACACATCCAATCACGCCAATGGCAACAGCCTCACCGCCAAGGCCGCCAACGCCCAGCCTCATGTTGCCCTGGTTTTGCAGGGCGGCGGCGCATTGGGCGCGTACCAGGCCGGCGTCTATCAGGCGCTGCACGAACATAATCTGACGCCTGATTGGGTCGTCGGCACGTCGATCGGCGCCATTAATGCCGCGCTCATCGCCGGCAATCCACGCGAGACACGGCTGGAACGCCTGAAAGAATTCTGGGATAGAGTCGGCCAGGCCGATGTGCTGGACATGCAAAAAATTCCGGACGCCACCCGCCGGCTCAACATCTGGCTGGCCACGATGGAAACCTATGCCCATGGCGTGCCCGGATTTTTCGCGCCGCGCCAATTCAATCCGTTTGCCCTGGGCTTGCCGGTAAAACCGGAAGAAGCCAGTTTTTACGATACCAGCGAGCTCGCCAAGACATTGGCCGAGCTGATCGATTTCGATTATCTGAACGCGCAGCACGGCATACGCCTGACCGTCAGCGCCATGAAAGTCATCTGCGGTTCGCTGGTCAATTTCGATTCTTCCCAACGCCGCATCGGCGTCGAACACATCATGGCCAGCGGCGCACTGCCGCCCGGCTTTGCGCCGGTGCGGGTCGATGGCGATCTGTATTGGGACGGCGGCATGTACTCGAACACGCCGTTGGAAACCGTGCTCGATGACGAGCCGCGCCGCAATATCATTTGCGTCATGGTCGATCTGTGGCTGGCCGACGGCAGTGAGCCGACCACGCTGGAAGAAGTACAAACGCGGCAGAAAGACGTCACTTTCGCGTCCCGTTCGCAAGCCCATATCGACAGTTATTTACACACCAATAAATTACGCAGCGCAGCGCGTTCGCTCTATGCGCGGCTGCCGAAGGAGCTGCAGGATTCACACGATCTGAAAGATTTGAAAGAGCTCGGCAAAGCCACCACCATCCATGTAGTGCGTTTGCAATACACCGGGCGCGACTGGAACATGGCATCGAAAGATATCAATTTTTCACGCGGCTCGATCGGCTGGCGCTGGGAGCAGGGCTATAACGATGCCATGCGCGCGCTGGACGGCTGCAAAAATGTTCTGTTCGAACATTCGGATGACGGTATCGTCATTCACGATTTCAGGCCGCTCCTCACAGAAGACGACCCGACATTTCCCAAGAGCAAGTCCGTCGCATAAACACGACTAAATGTAATATCTTGCAGTGCAACAAAATTGTATTGACAACATCAAACAAATGCGTAGAATAAGAATTGTTGCGGCGCACCATTCGAGTGAATCCGCTAACGTTTTTACCGCTACCAGCGTCCTTAACCGTTTATCCAGGAGACTCGCATGTTTTCATTCCAAGACCAATTTTCGGCTGCAACCAAATCCCATTTCGAAACGCAAATGGCATTGATCAACACATTGACCAGCAAAGCGTTTGAAGGCGTTGAGAAAGTAATCGAACTCAACCTCAGCGCTACCAAGGCATCGATGGAAGAATACGCAGCGACTGCCAAGCAGTTCGGCGCCGTCAAAGACCCACAAGAATTCACGACCTTAGCTACATCGCAAGCACAACCGAGCGCAGACAAGGCCGTCGCATACAGCCGTCATCTGGCAGGCATTTTGACTTCGACACAATCCGAATTCGCTAAAGCCGCCGAAGCGCAAATCGCTGAAAACAGCCGCAAGGTATCGTTGCTGATCGACGAAGTCAGCAAGAACGCGCCGGCCGGTTCGGAAAACGCGATTGCAATGTTGAAATCGGTAGTCGGCAATGCCAACGCAGGTTACGAGCAACTGACCAAGACTACCAAGCAAGCTGTCGAAACAATGGAAACAAATCTGAACACAGCCGCCAAGCAATTCACCGCTGCTGCTGAAAAAACAACTCGCACTGCCAAGAAATAATGCAGCGTTAAGCAGAGTTGAAATACAAACGGGCCGCATTTTTTAAAATGCGGCCCGTTTTCCTTTGTGCGGCGCTACGCCAGCATACTTAACGCAACCGCCTCCGCAACCTTGATCCCGTCAACCGACGCCGACATGATCCCGCCCGCATAGCCGGCGCCTTCACCGGCCGGAAACAAACCCTTGGTATTGATACTCTGGCAGTTTTCATCGTTGCGGCGAATCCGGATCGGCGAAGAAGTCCGTGTCTCCACGCCAGTCAGCACCGCATCGTTCATCGCAAAGCCGCGCAGCTGTTTATCGAATACCGGCAAGGCTTCACGAATCGCGACGATCGCGTAATCCGGCAAAGCCGTATTCAAACTCCCAAGACGAACCCCCGGCTTATACGAAGGCTCGACTGCACCCAGCGCCGTAGACGGCCGGTCAGCCAGAAAATCGCCGACCAGTTGCGCCGGCGCATCGTAATTGGCGCCGCCCAATTCATAAGCGCGCGATTCCCACTGCTGCTGAAAGGCAATCCCGGCCAGCGGATGGCCCGGATAATCGGCCGGCGTAATACCGACCACGATCCCGCTATTGGCGTTACGCTCATTGCGCGAATATTGACTCATGCCGTTGGTCACCACGCGGCCCGGCTCCGAGGTTGCCGCCACCACGGTACCGCCCGGGCACATGCAAAAGCTATAAACCGCGCGTCCGTTTTCGCAATGGTGCACCAGCTTGTAATCGGCCGCGCCCAGAATCGGATGGCCGGCGCTGGCGCCAAAACGGCAGCGGTCGATCAGCGATTGCGGATGTTCGATCCGGAAACCCAGTGAAAACGGCTTGGCCTCGATATACACGCCGCGCTCGTACAACATCTGGAAAGTATCGCGCGCGCTATGCCCGATCGCCAGCACCACATGATCGCTGGCGATATATTCACCGCCGGCCAGTATCACCCCGCGTACCTGGCCATCGGCGATATCGATATCCTCGACCTTTTGCTGAAAGCGGAACTCGCCGCCCAGCGCCTCGATCGAGGCCCGCATCAGTTCCACCATCTTGACCAGCCGGAAGGTGCCGATATGCGGCTTGCTGACGTACAGAATTTCTTCCGGCGCATCGGCCTTGACGAATTCCATCAACACCTTGCGGCCATAATGTTTGGGGTCCTTGATCTGGCTATACAGCTTGCCGTCGGAAAAAGTGCCCGCGCCGCCCTCGCCGAATTGCACGTTGGACTCTGGTTCCAGCGTCCGCTTGCGCCACAGGCCCCAAGTATCTTTAGTGCGTTCGCGCACCGCCTTGCCGCGCTCCAGAATGATCGGCCGAAAACCCATCTGCGCCAGAATCAGTCCCGCGAAAATACCGCATGGCCCGGTGCCGATCACCACCGGCCGGCTTTTCAATTGCGCCGGCGCCTGCGCCACGAATTTGTACTCGGTATCCGGCGCCGGCATCACCGTGCGAACACCCTGCAAACGGCGCAACACAGCCGCCTCGTCGCGCACTTCCACATCGAACGAATAGGTCAGCACGATGGCCGATTTCTTGCGCGCATCGTAACTGCGCCGGAAAATCGTATAGCTCAGCAAATCGGTGGCGTGAATCCCGAGCCGCGCCAAAATCGCCGCCGACAGCGCGGTTTCGGGGTGGTCCAGCGGAAGTGGTATTTCGGTCAGTCGCAGCATGCGCAGTCAGGGGTCAGGGGAATACAAGGGCGCTATTCTACCTCAGCAAAAGGCAGCGCACAGGCGCCATGCCGGCGCTGCTTCAAGGCAAAACGGGCCGGGTCCAGCAACGCAGTCAGATTGCGCGGCAACGGTAACGGTTCCCCATTCAATTGCGCCGCCAGCAATTCGGCGGCCAAGGGCGACCAGATCAGCCCGCGCGAACCGTAAGCCAGCAAGCCGTACAAGCCCGGCAGACGCGGCATATCCTGCAGACGCATATCGCCATTGCCATTGGCCTGGAAACGCTCCAGATCCGGCAAGCCGCCGACCAGCGGCAAACGGTCTGCTGCAACGCAGCGAAAGCCGACCCGTCCATCCAGTCCTTCCAAATCCGGCGGCAGCCGCCAATCGGGCAACATCTGCTGCAGACGGCGGACATTTTCCTGATGATCCTCCAACCGCAACGACGCATCGCTATCGTCATCGCGGCCATACGTTGCGCCCAAGCTGGCAATCCCGTTAGCCGCAGGCGTCAAATAGGCATCGCCGCAAACCACAAACGGCATATCCGCCGCATCTGCCGGCAAATGCGTGACCTGCCCACGGATTGCGCTCAACGGCAAATGCGCGGCCTGCCCAAAGTGCGTTGCCTGCACGCCGTTGGCCAGAATCACCACCGGCGCGTTCGCAATGACCGAACCGTCCGCATCGAACACATGCCAATGCCTGCCGTCATGCGTCAGGCGCTCTGCTTGACGCCGATACAAAACCTGCAAACGATCGCCGCAAGCGGCCAGCATCGCCTCGCACACCGCCGCCGGATGCAGCCAGCCGGCTCTCGGAAACCACCATCCGCCGGCTACGCGTTGTTGCAGGCCAAGACGGATCGCGGCTTCAGCACTGTCCAGCCAACGCGCAAAATCCGATGGATACGGCCAGGGCGTACGGCGTTCGGCCGATGCCTCGGATTTGGTGAATTCGGCGACCGCCGCATCGCTGCGCGCCAATTGCAGCACGCCGCAAACCTGCCCCGGCAAAGCACGCCCGATCCCGCCGAGTTCTTCCCACAGCGGCAACGCAAACAGATAAGCGGCGCGCGTCAGGCGCGACAAGGGATTGTCATCCTGCGACAGCATCGGCATGAAGATGCCGGCGGCATTGCCGGAAGCCTGTTGCGCCGGCTTGGCTTCCTGTTCGATCAAAGTGCAACGCCAACCGCGCGCACTCAAGCGATGACAAGCAGCAGCCCCGGCCAGACCGCCGCCGATGACGATGGCGTGTTTTTCCGAAGCAGGTTTATCAGTGGCGGTATCGGCAGCCTGCGCAAGATGCACATGAAGATGCGAATGACGCGGGGCAAATTGAAATAAACGGTGATCGGCAGTTGTTTCGCTTTCGACAAAACCGGCCTGTGCGATTTCCTTATCGATGCGATTCAAGTTGCTCGCACCGCCATCGACGTGGCCTGCATCCATTGCCGCATCCATCGCCAACGTCGCCCGTGGCGCCGCCAATCGCCCCAGCCAGCGGATGACGGTCGATGTCGCTTCGGCGATACGGCAATAGCAGACATCGAAATTCAAGGTCAACTGCGGCAGATTATTCTCTACAGTTCCGGACACCAAAGTCAGCAGCAACCGCCCATCGGCCAATACCAAACGTTGAAAACCCGGAACCCGCGGCAGCCATGCGTTCCGTAACTGCGCGCAAAACTGCTTGAAAGCGGCATTGTCTTCTTCCGCTGCCAGCGACGCGGCAGGCGTTTCAAACCCGGCATCTGGCCAGGCCTCAATCACCGCAACATAATGCACACGCGGCACGCCCGTCGATGCATTCGGCTCACGCAATAAAGCCGCGGCCACCGTCAACAACCGCAGGCCATCACCGAAATCGAGATCCAGTAAAGTTACCGAAGCTTGCTCACGCCGGCGCTGCTGCAGCATCGCAAGGGCGGGATCGACCTGAACAGTGGGCATGCGCGAGCCTGATTTCTGGAGGTGAAAGGAAAGGAAATTCTGCCAAGCAGGATTGTATCCTTTACTTCCGCATCGCTGCCCTACCCGGGCCGTCGTTATATCGCCGCCGCATCCCCAAGGCCCGCCAACACCTTATCCAGCGTCAACGGGAAATCCCGAATGCGCACACCGCAAGCGTTATACACAGCGTTGGCAACCGCAGCCCCTGCGCCGCATATCCCCAATTCACCCACGCCCTTGCTCTTCAGCGGATTGGCTTTATCGTCGACTTCTTCCAGATAAATTGCATCGATCGCCGGTATGTCGGCATGGGTCGGCACATGGTATTCGGCCATATCGTGATTGACGAAAAAGCCGCAAGCCGGATCGATCACCGCTTCCTCGGTCAACGCGGCGCCGACGCCGAACACCATGCCGCCGATGGCCTGCGAACGCGCCGTCTTCCGGTTCAGAATGCGGCCGGCCGTGAACACGCCGAGCATGCGCCGCAGCCGGATTTCGCCGGTGTCGATATCGACCGCCACTTCGGCAAAATGCGCACCGTACGAATGCTGCGAATATTTCTTATGCATATCGCCCGGATCGAGCGCGCCATCGGCCTGCATGCCCTCGGGACCGGTATCGGCCAGCAAGCTTTGCAAAGTCACCGACCGTGACGACTCGACAACGGCGACCAGCGCACCATTCTCGAAGCGAACATCCGCATTTTCGGCATCGTCCATACTCTCGATACCTGCTTTCTTCGTCAACGCATCGCGCAAATTCATGCACGCCTCGTAAATGGCAGAACCCGTGCTACTGGCCCCCCACGACCCGCCGGAGCCCGACGATTTCGGGAAATCGGTATCGCCCAACAGCATGACAACGCCATCCAGCGGCAAGCCCAGCAGCTCGGCGGCAATCTGCGTGAACACGGTATAGCTGCCGGTGCCGATATCGGTCATCGCAGTTTTCACGGTCAATAAAGGCTTGCCGTCCTTCAGCGTCAATGCCACGTTGGCCTTCGATGCCATCAAGGGATTACTGCGTATCGCCGCCGCCATCCCGATCCCGATCAACAGCCGTCCTTCGCGGACCTGGCCCGGTTTCGGATTGCGGCGCTCCCATCCGAAACGGCGCGCACCTTCTTGCATGCAGCCGATCAGATTGCGCGTCGAAAACGGTATATTCTTTTCCGGATCGATAGCAGGCTCGTTCAGAATGCGCAATGCAATCGGATCCAACTGCAGCGTATCGGCCAATTCATCCATGGCGCCTTCCAACGCCAGCAAACCGACCGCTTCGCCCGGCGCGCGCATCGATGCCGAAAGCGGTAAATCGAGATCGGCCATTCTGTGCGCGGTCATCCGGTGCGGTGCGGCATACAGGCTGCGGGTCTGATCGGCGGCCGGCTCGTAAAACGTCTGGCCTTCCAGATTCTCGCACCAGATTTCATGCGCGATCGCATCCAGCTTGCCGTTGCGATCGGCCCCCAGCCGCACCCTTTGTATGGTTTCCGAACGATGCGGGCAAACGTGAAACAACTGCTGGCGCGTCAGGGCAATCTTGACCGGCCGCTGCAACTGCAGCGCCGCCAGCGCCGCCAGAATGGCGTCCGCGCAGATATCGAGTTTGGAGCCGAATCCACCGCCGACGTAGCGGCTGATAATGCGCACATTATCCTTCTCGAGATTGAGCGTCGCGCACATAATTTTACGTGCGCTTTCCAGCCATTGATGCGAGGTATGCAACGTCAACAGGCCGCCTTCCCACGTCGCCAATGTCGTGTGCGGCTCCATCTGCATATGGATTTGATGCGGCGTGCGGTAGATACTATCGATCTTGACATCGGCCTGCACAAAAGCACTCTCGAAATCGCCGACCCGGCTGTCGGCAGGCTGCACCAGCGGCGGCGGCGCTTTAGCCTCCCCCATCGCGCCGGCCAGTGTATATCTGCCCGGCGCTTCGTCGTATGACACCCGCACCAGATACGATGCATCGCGCGCCGCTTCATAGGAAGTCGCCACCACCAATGCGATCGGCTGGCCGTAATGATGAACCGCCGCATCGGCCAGAAAAGGCGCGGTTTCGTCCACCTTGGCCGGCGCTTGCACGGGCGCATTCAGATGCGTCATCACCAGCAGCACGCCCGGCGCTTTTTCGGCAGCGGCGGTATCGATGCCGCTGATGCTGCCTTTACCGATGGTCGCCTGCACCAGAAAGCCGTAAGCCGGCGCCGCGCCGTCCCGATACTCATAGGCATAAGTCGCCGCGCCGGTCACTTTCAGGCGGCCATCGATGCGATCGATCGGCTTGCCGACCCAGCCCTCGCGGTTCCGGTCAAGCGGATTCAATTTTGCGGGCGCGTCCATTTTCATGATTGCACTCCTGCACGTGTTGCCTGATTCAACACAGCGCACAACGATCGTTTAGCCAGCGCGATCTTGAAATCGTTATGACCGCGTCCTTGCGCACCGGCCAGCGCGCTTTCGGCCGCAGCAGTGAACGCCGCATCATTTGCACGATGTCCGACCAGTAGCCGTTCCGCCTCATCCACGCGCCATGGTTTATGCGCCAGCCCGCCAAAAGCGATCCGCGCATGGCGCACGACACCATCTTCCACCAACACCGCGGCCGCGACCGACACCAATGCAAATGCATACGATGCGCGATCGCGCACCTTGCGATATATCTGTTGGCCGCGGATCGGTGGCGGCAATGTGACGGCGGTGATCAATTCGCCCTGATCCAGTTCGCTTTCCCGCTGCGGCGTATCGCCTGGCAATTTATGAAAATCCGCGATGGGAATGACACGGCGTTTGCCGTCGGCCGCCAAGGTTTCGATCCTCGCATCCAGGGCGCGCAACGCCACCGCCATGTCGGATGGATGCACCGCGATGCATTGATCGCTGGCGCCCAGCACTGCATGGATACGATTGAAGCCGTGCATCGCGGAACAACCGCTGCCGGGCGTGCGCTTGTTGCAGGGCTGGGCGACATCGTAAAAGTAATAGCAACGGGTACGCTGCAGCAAATTACCGCCGGTGCTGGCCATATTGCGCAATTGGCCGGAAGCGCCGGCCAGCAAGGCGCGGCTCAACAAAGGATAGTCGCTGCGCACTCGCGCATCCGCTGCCAGATCGGTATTACTCACCAGTGCGCCGATCCGCAAACCACCCTCCCGCGTAGCGTCGATAGCGCGCAACGGCAAGCGGCTGATATCGACCAGATGCGCCGGCGTTTCGACCTGTACCTTCATCAGATCGACCAGATTGGTGCCGCCCGCAATAAAGCGCGCGCCTTCCTGCTGCGCCGCCGCCACAGCTTGTTCGGCCGATCCGGGCCGTTGGTAATCGAAGGCTTTCATTGTGACTCCTTCATCGCGATGCTTCCGCGGTTTGTGTGGCCTGCCCCGCTTCGGCTGCTTGCATGATGGCCGCGACAATATTCGGATACGCGGCGCAGCGGCAAATATTGCCGCTCATGCGCTCGCGGATTTCTTCTTCCGTCGGCCCGGGAGGATTCAGCAAATCATCGGTGACATGGCTAGGCATGCCCTGCCGCACTTCCTCCAGCATGGCGATCGCCGAACAGATCTGCCCCGGCGTGCAATAGCCGCACTGAAAACCGTCGTGCTGCAAAAACGCCGTCTGCATCGGGTGCAGCGCAAGGCCCTCGGCCAATCCTTCGATCGTGGTAATCCGCGCACCGTCATGCATCACCGCCAATGCCAGACAACTATTGATGCGGCGGCCTTCCAGCAACACGGTGCAGGCGCCGCATTGGCCGTGATCGCAGCCTTTTTTGGCGCCGTTCATTTGTAAATGGTCGCGCAAGGCATCCAGCAAAGTGGTGCGCGGATCGAGCTGCAAGGTATGACTGCGCTGGTTGATATGCAGTGTCACGGCAACGGCCGGCACTGCCGGCTCCGGCGCCGGATCGGCCAGCAGGGCCGGGATGGTTTGCTTGTTCATGGGGCGCCTTCCAAACAGAAACGCGGGGGATTTCCGATGGAGTCGACGTTTTAAATGGAAGTTCTGCGGCGCAATGCATTTTTTTACAATCTGACGCATTTTTAAGCAGTTGGCTGTCAGCCGCGGGCTACAAAACTGACGCCGATACATTCTGTTGCGACATGAATGCTGCAGTGCGGGAACACGGCCTCCAAAGCGCAGTCAATAAGAAGGATTTTTTTAACTTTTCAGAGGTTCCCATGACCACAAGCAAAATCAATCTCGTCCTGCTGCCCGGCCTGCTCACCGATGCACGGCTATGGCAGCCGCAAACGACCGCGCTGGCAAATTACGCCGACATCACCGTCGCCGATCTGACGCGGCATGACAGCATCGCCGCACTGGCTGACGATGTATTGGCGCAAGCGCCGCCGGGCCCGTTTGCGCTGGCCGGTTTGTCGATGGGCGGCTACGTGGCCCTGGAAATCATGCGGCGCGCGCCGGAACGCGTCCTGGGCCTGGCGCTGATCGATACCAGCGCCCGCCCCGATACCGAACAGGCTACTGCCGATCGCAAGGCAACGATCGCGGTGGCCGAGCACAATTGGCCGGCAGTCGTGAAAAGCCTGGCGCCGAGATTGCTGCTCCCGGAGCATCTGGAAAATCAGGCCCTGGTGGACGTCATCGCGGCAATGGCCGAGGCCATGGGCGAAGAGATTTATGCGCGGCAGCAGCACGCCATCATGCACCGCGTCGACAGCCGCCCGTTCCTGCATCGGATCAATTGTCCGACGCTGATCGTCTGCGGCCGCGAAGACCCGGTGACGCCGTTGGAAGTACATGAGGAATTGGCGATCGCCATCGCCGGCGCCACCGTGGAAATCATCGACCGGAGCGGTCATCTGAGCACGCTGGAACAACCGCTGCCGGTGATCGCAGCGATGGAATCATGGCTACACAATTTGATCCGGCCACCGGTACCAGCGCCGGCGGCCGGCTGGACCGAGGATCTGCTGGCGCAGGCGCCGGCCTGATCAGGGAACGTAGCCGGGGATTTTGCTTTCGTCGACCACGTCGATCTGCGACGGATTCATGAATTGCTGCGCATACGGCAGATAGGCTTTCGAGCGCACGAACACGTCGAATAAATCGGGATCGATGTGATTGCGTTCCTTGAATCCGCCCAGGATCTGCAGCGCTTCACTCAAGGTATTGCCGCGTTTGTACGGGCGGTCGTTGGCGGTCAGCGCCTCGAAAATATCGGCAATCGCCATGATCCGCGCCTGGACCGACATCTGATCGCCGCGCAAGCCCTTCGGATACCCCTTGCCGTCCATCTTTTCGTGATGGCCGCCGGCATATTCCGGCACGCGCGCCAGATGTTTGGGCCATGGCAGCGCTTCCAGCATCTTGATCGTGACGACAATATGGTTGTTGATGATTTCCCGGTCGTTGTCGTTCAATGTGCCGGCGCGTATCAGCAAATTGGTGACCTCATCGGCACTCAACAAAGGCTGCATGGCGCCGTCCGGCGCGCGCCATTGGCGCAATGCGATCTTCGGAATGCGTTCCTGCAATTCCGGCGACATGCGTTCGCTGCCGACGTTGGCCAAACGCACTGCTGCGCGGTCGTCGTCGAGCGCCGCCAATTCATCTTGATACGCCTGTTCCAGCGCATTCAATTGCGCGGCATCGGCATTTGCGCCCAGCGCCATTTGCTGCCGCAACATCTTGATCTCGGCATCGCGTTTCATGATTTCAATACGCGCATCGACCACATGCACGCGATCGAAAATGGTTTCCAGCTTGGTCGATTTTTCGACGATATGCACCGGCGTGGCGATCTTGCCGCAATCGTGCAACAGCCCGGCGGTCCACAGTTCGCGGCGATCCTTGTCGGTCATGGAGAACGATGCCAGCGGGCCGTGCTCCATCTCATGCGCGGCCTTGGCCAGCAGCATCGCCAGCTCCGGCACATGTTCGCAATGGCGTCCGGTATGGGCCGACTTTTCATCGATCCCCATATTGATCAGTTTAATGAACGACTCGAACAGCGTTTCCAGCCGCACGATCAATAATTGATTGGTGATCGCAATGGCCGCCTGCGACGCCAGCGCCTCGATAAAACGTTGATCGGTTTCCGAGAACGGATGCAATTCGCCGGTAACGGAATGGCGTGCATTGATCAATTGCAGCACGCCGACCAGTTCGCCTTCGTGATCCTGCATCGGCACCGTCAGAAACGATTGCGAATGGTATTTGAATTGCTCGTCGAAGCGGCGCATGCCGGAGAAATTGAAGGTATCGGCGCTATAGACATCGGCGATATTGACCGACTTGCGGGTATTTGCGGCGTAAGCGGCTACAGCATCCAGATTCGGTTCGCCGTTTTCCCGGAACAAGGTCAGCGGCGCGATATTGATCGTATTGCCGCTCTTGCCGCCTTGGTACATCTTGAGCGTATCGTTGATCGAAATGTCGAATGACAGATGCTGGCCGTCCGGCGTAACGCCGTACAAGGTGCCGCCATCGGCGCGAGTGATGCTTTTTGCGGTGCGCAGTATGCTTTCCAGCAAATGCGGAATATCGCGATTGGCGCTTAACGCGACGCTGAGTTCGGTCAGTTTTTCCAACC
The DNA here is from genome assembly GCA_036500325.1 of Herbaspirillum sp. GTDB lineage: Bacteria > Pseudomonadota > Gammaproteobacteria > Burkholderiales > Burkholderiaceae_D > Herbaspirillum. The sequence continues at coordinate 23,873 of DASYCG010000003.1, forward strand.
GTAGTGCAATGTCATCCGCGATCGGCTGATCTTGCACAAAATCTGCTTGGGTACTCGTCATCGTTGCATTCCCTCGGGGCGGCCCCCGTTTTTTCGGTTTGTTATTGCGATTACGGCGATTATTGTGATTATTGCGATTAATGCGGCGAAGCTATTTTTTAAGCCATTCCGACTATTTCTGCCATTCCGCAAATATACATGGTACTGGCCGGCAATTGTATTGCTTTTGCGCATGCAAAACACAAATTCGATGGAAGAGTTCATTGATTTAAACAGCGGACTATCTTAACATCGGATGCTGCCGCCGGACATGAAGCACAGGGAGGTTTCGGCGGGAAAAATATAACCGTTCAGTGACATGCAGCAACGTCGCGGGGCGCAAAAATATCCATATCGACGCAACCACTTGCAAGTGGGCAATTACGATCATTACGACGCCGTAAAAGCTCGAAGAAAGCGCATTTGAAAACGAATTTGCACAACACAGCGAGCATCCGATGAAGGTACGAGTTCTGGGATGCAGCGGGGGCATCGGCGGCAACGGCATGCGCACCACTTGTCTGGCGGTAGATGACGACATCCTGATCGATGCCGGCACCGGCGCTGCCGATCTGTCGCTGGAAGCATTGGCGCGCATCGATCACGTATTCATCACGCACTCCCATCTGGACCACATCGCCTGCCTGCCCTTCATCCTGGACAGCGTCGGCGACATGCGCTCCAAGCCGCTGACCATGTACGCCACGCAAGAAACCATGGACATCATTCGCGCACATATTTTCAACTGGAAAATATGGCCGGATTTCAGCCAGATCCCGACGCCCGAAAAACCATTTCTGCGTTTCAAAACCATCTCGGTAGGCATGCCGACCATGATCGGCGATCGCAGCATTACCGCGCTGCCGGCCAATCACACGGTACCGGCGGTCGGCTATCTTCTGGACAGCGGCAACAGCAGCCTGGCGTTCAGCGGCGACACCTGCGCCTGCGACGATTTATGGCAGGTGCTCAATGTCGTCAATAATCTGCGTTACCTGATCATCGAAGCCGCGTTTCCGAATGACGAACGGGCTTTGGCGCTGCTGTCGAAACACATGTGCCCGAGCTTGCTGATGGAAGGGCTGCACAAGCTGCGCCGCCGCACCGAGGTGCACGTCACGCATGCGAAACCCGGTTTGTTCGAACGCATCCGGCAAGAGATTCTGGAAAGCACCAACAGCGCCTCGCATCATCGGGTTGCGATGTTGCAGCAGGATTATGTATTTGAGTTTTAGGGCTTAAATACAAACGCTTGAATACAGCTTAACTGCAAATAGGCATCGGCTTGTTGGATTTGCTGTCGCTGTCCTTTTTCTCGTCTTTACCATCACCGCCACCGAACTCGCCGGCGCTGCCGCCGGCGGTTTGATCGGACGCCGTATTGGCCGTCGAATTTGTCGTGGTCGCGACAGGCGTCGTCATGACATCGGTCGTGTCGCCCAGATTCGTTTGACTGGTCTTTGTGACAGTTGAATCGGTGGTGGTCGCTGCAGCATTCGCTGCCTGATTATTCGCAGCGTTATCTGGCAGATTCGAAGGCGTAACAGGCGGTAACGAGTACGAATAACCAGCGCCTTGAACTGGCTGGTTCGGGCTGGAAATGACGGGCGGCGCAAGCGATAAAACGGCCGCATTTTCAAATATCGTCTTGCCGCCAAATGTTACAACGCCCGTCGTGGCTTGCACCGCGCCATTCAATGTCAGCACGTCGTCGTCTGATGTATTATCCCCGGCGGTCAGCGTCACCCCGCTCCCCGCAGTAACGCCGCCCGCGCCGATCGTCAACGGACTATGCGTGGCAATGGTCACCGTCCCTGACGCGTTGACCAGGTCCGTACCTGTTTCCAGCGCGCCGTTATTATTCACCGAAACATTGCCGCCAAGATTGTTGATTTTCGTCAGCCGGTTAGTCACGCCATCGCCATCGGAATTGAGGAGCGTAATATTGCCGCTGCCGGTATTGGTCGCGCCAAAAAAGGCGATGCGATTGCTGCCGCAAGTGCCAAAAGCATTGCCCAGCGTGATGCCGCTGCTGGCGTTGGCGGTCATCGTACCGGTGATCGTCAAGCCACCTGTTCCCGTTGCTTCCTGATCTATCTTGCCGGCGGCAGCGCTGACGTTGAGATTAGCTGCATTGATACGGCCGAGCGTCACATTGCCGCCGGTACTGGTCAGCTCTACGGTGCCGCTGGAATCGATTCCGTTGATATTGCAGCAGCCATTATGAACCGCCGTGGCACTGATGCCGCCAGCATTGGTGATCGATATGTTGCCGCTGCCCTCACCATCACTGGGCGCAAGGTTTTGGATGTTGCCATTCAGCAGCAACGAAACGGCCGCGTCATTCAATATGATATTGCCGCTCTGGGTATTGCTCGCAATAAATGCGCCGATATTGTTGCCTGCGTTATTGAGCGTAATTCCGTGCGCGGCGGTTGTACTGAGCACGTTCGACATAAGGCTGGTGCCGGCTGTTTGCGAAACTGCACCGTTAACCGCGTTCAAAACCAGACTTGTATTGGCGTTGATATTGCCCGCCACCAGATCGCCTGCCACCTGCGTAAACGATCCGATATCGATTTTTGCGCTGCCGGTTCCGCCGATGGCGCCGCCGGTCTGCGCCAGGCTATTGGTCACGGTAAGCGATTTCCCGACGGCGCCGTTGATCTGGCCGCCCGACATCGTCAGATTGCCGATGATGAAATTGCCTTTGACGTCGAAAGTACCGCCGCTTTGCGTAACGTGATCGAGCGCCACGCTTGTATCGGCGTCTACCATGGCATGACCCGAATCACGAATGAACAACGAACCATGGCCGGAAAGCTCACTTGTAAATTCAAGCGAGCCAGTATTGTTGACGGTGGCGCTTCCACTGATCGACGTACTTCCCGCCTTGACTACGCCACCCGACACCGTCATCGTTCCATCGACGCCCAGCGAATCCATGGTCAGACTGCCACTGGAAGCAATGAGCGCACCGGCATCCGTGACCAAACCGGTCACGGATGCTGAACCGCCGGCAACGTTAACCACTCCAGACGCCTGGATCGACAGCGATGAAGCATTCAATGTCCCCGCCGTCACGTCGACCTGGCCGCTATTGACAAGGATAGCGCCCGTATTCGCCGTGCCGCCCGAAACATGCAGCTCCGCGGCGGCGTTCATCGTTATGCCCTGCGTATTCAGCACGCCGCCTGAAACATTGACCGTGCCATTGAGCGTAGTACCGCTGGCTACGGTCATCGAACCGCCCGAAACCTGCATCGTCCCGCCTGATTCAACGTATATCGAGCCGGTGCTCACTGTGCCTGAAATGCGCGTCGTACCGCCGGAGCCGGTATTCAATGCATTGGAAAAAGTAGCCATTCCACCGCCAAGCGTCAGATGCCCGGTATTTGTGAATGACGCGCTTTGTACCTCCAGGTTACCGATACTGCCCATCGTGATGTCGCCGGCGGATTGAACCGTGCCAATGGCCGTCTGGCCGTCGAAACCGGCATACATCTGCACAGACAATCCGCTGCTGGAATTGTCCGTGATCGAGGCGTTGGAAGAGATGATGATATCGTGTGCCGCCTGCAACGAAAATAGCGATGCAGCACCACCCGTTTTGATAATGTGTGCGCCAGTATTTATCGTGATGTCGCCGGCATCGCCACCGTCTGAGCCAAACCCTCCGGTTGAGATCGTGACGCTGGCGCCGGCATCCAGTGCCGTATTAATTGTTCCGACGTGGATTGTAGAGCCAGGGCCGGTAGAAACAATCACGCCGCTATCCGGATCCGGCGCGGCATTAACGTCGGTGTCCGGCGGCGAGTCGGCCACGATAGTGATGTTGTAAGGATCGATATACCACTCGCCGCCAGGACCGACGCGCGGGACGTATTTCACAGATAGCGATGTCTTGCCCGAGGTATCGACATAGCCGCCATTGCCCGCACTACCCAGCGCCGAAACATCGCCATCGATATTGGCTGTCTGATCCGAATACAACTGCACATTGCCGCCGGTCGTGCCGTCCGCATTGATCTTCGATGTCGCGTCGGTCGTCAGCAGTTTCGTGGCGCGCAGGAAGATCCGCCCGCCTTCTTTTTCAACACTGCTGGCATTGATGATCCCGCTGTTGTCGATCAGCGCAGCACCGATCCCGATCGTGCCGGCCGACGCAATGATCTGGCCCAGATTGGTCACCTTGCCGTCCACGCCGCTCACTTCGATCGACACGCCCGGCAAGCTGGTATCGACCAGCTTCACC
>DASYCG010000004.1:0-13794 GCA_036500325.1 Herbaspirillum sp.
GAATCGGTCCGCGTTTCATGCACCAACGATGCGCCGATCACGATCAATCTGTATCACAACCTCGATTTCGTTTTCAACAATCCATGCACGTTTCCTGAACGCGCCGGCCAGTCGAAGCACTTCGACGGCGAAGGCGATCACACTGCTTATACGCATGGCTCGAACACCGTCAAACGTAATGTATGGGAAACCAATTTCGTGCACGATCTGACCAGCTTTAAATTGTACGAGCTTGAAGAGCGCGGCAAGGGATCGACCAATATCAGCTTCATTCTCGCCGACGGAACGATGCACGCGCACGTGTCGCAGATTCCGAAAGGCCGCTACAAGAAGGCTCATCGCCATGCGGCCGGCACCCACGTGCACGCGATCGATGGCGAAGGCTATTCGCTGTTGTGGCACGAGGGCGATTCGGAATTCAAGGAATTTCCATGGAAGCACGGCTTCATGTACACACCGCCGTTCTGGATGTTCCATCAGCATTTCAACACTTGCCCGAATCCGGCGCGTTATCTGGCGTGCAGTCTCGGCAGCCGTCGCTATCCGTTCATTTCGCTGCGCCGCAAGAGTGCCGAAGGACAGGGCTCGATACCGATTCAGCAGGGCGGCCGCCAATTGGAATACGAAGATCAGGATCCGCGTATCCACCGCAAATGGCTGGAAGCCATGCGCGAGACCGGCGTGCCATCCGAGATGGGCGAAATATTCGATGAACCGGCCATCATGGCACTGCCGGCCGACCAGTTGACCGGCGTAATCCGCCAGCCGCAATCAATCGGTCCAGCAGTCTAAGGTAGGACATTTAGAAGGAGCGCCGCGTGCCGCACGATATCGATCTCGATCACGAACATGAGCAAATGGCGGAAGCCGCTAATGCCGCAATCGCTCAGGCGATCTGGGAACAGGAAACGATAGAGTTGCGGACCGTCGGCATCGATATTGGGAGTTCCACCTCCCATCTTCTATTTGCGCAGGTCACGCTGAAACGCTTGTCCGAAGGCTTATCCAGCCGCTTTGTGGTGATCGACCGGCAGATCATCTGGCGCTCGCCGATCATGCTGACCCCGTTTTTACCGGACGGCACCATCGATGCGCACAGGCTGGAGCATTTCATACACGATGCCTATCATGACGCCGGCCTGAGCCGCGGCGATATCGACAGCGGCGCCGTAATCCTTACCGGCGAGGCGATCAAACGTAAAAATGCGCGCGCCATCGACGAAATTTTTGCGGCCGAATCCGGGAAGTTCGTTTGCGCCACAGCCGGGCATAAGCTGGAATGTATTTTGGCGGCGCACGGCTCCGGCGCGAGCGCTTTGTCGAGGCGCAGGAACGAGTGCGGCTTGCATGTCGATGTCGGCGGCGGCACTACCAAACTTGCGCTGATCGATCGTGGCGAAATCGTCAGCGTGGCCGCCTTTGCGGTGGGCGGCCGGCTGCTTGCGCAAGATGCCAAAGGCGCATGGACGCGCATCGACGATTCCGCGCATCTGGTCGCCAAGGATCTGGGTATCGAGGCTTCTCCGGAAAATTTTGCCGATGCATCCGTGCGCCGTGCGATCGCAGAACGCCTGGCAGTGATCGTGGTCGATCAGATTTCGGGAACCGCCCTGGATGCGTTGGGCCGCTCGCTGGAATTGACGGAACCTTTGTCGCGCGTATTAAAGCCGGGTTTCATCACCTTTTCCGGCGGCGTTTCCGAATACATTTTTGCGCGTGAAAGCGCCAGCCACGGCGACATCGCCAAACTGCTGGCCGATGCCATCGTCCAGCAACTTAAAAAGCGCATTTCGACCCCGATCGTCGAACCGATGGAGCGCATCCGCGCAACCGTGATCGGCGCTTCGCAATTTACGGTGCAAGTGAGCGGCAAGACAATTTACCTGCCCGACGCCAGCGTACTGCCGGTGCATAACATTCCGGTAATCCATCTCGGCCTGGACATCACGGAGCACATCCATGTCGACGAGATCGTTGCCGCGTTCCGCGAGCATGCCGACATTCTCAATGTCGAACCGAGCGCCAGGCTGGCGCTGGCATTCACGTGGAACGGCGAACCGGACTATCGGCGTCTGCTCGAAATGGCCAAGGCCATCATGCAGTTTGCCGCGCCGTTCGGGAAACGGGATGAAATACTTTTCCTGATGATCGACGGCGATGTGGGCTCATCCCTCGGGCGCATTTTGCACAAAGAACTTCATCTCGACGGCAAGGTTGTGTCGATCGACGGCATCAAGCTGCGCGAACTGGACTTTGTGGATGTCGGTGAATTGCTGGATCCGCCCGGCGTGGTGCCGGTGGTGATCAAGTCGCTGCTTTTCTCGTAAAAACGCTAGCCCTCTCAATAGTTGCAGAGATGGCGAAGTGCCTGCACCCCCTAGGCAGCCAGCGCTTCCCGTACCAGCTGCGGCGCCGCGCCATTGAAGATTGCCTGATTTTTGCCCGCGTGCTTGGCCTTGTAAACAGCAGCATCGGCACGCTTCATCAAGGCGTGTTTTTCTTCGCCGATCTGATAGGCAGTCACACCGGCGCTGAACGTAACGGGCAGTGCGCCGCCTTCATAGATACAGGGCTGTTCTGCAAGTGCGGCCTGGATGCGTGCGATGGTCTGCATGGCCTCGACCGGCGTGGTCGAAGGCAGCAGGATCACGAATTCTTCGCCGCCGAAGCGTGCCAGCACATCCGTGCTGCGCAGCGTGGCGTCGACGATTTGCGTGAAATGCACGAGTACGGTATCGCCGGCTGCGTGTCCGAAATCGTCATTGATGCGTTTGAAATTATCCAGGTCCAGAAGCGCTACGGATAAAGGGGTGTCGTGGCGCATGGCGCGTGCGAATTCGCGCTCGAAGCCTTCGTCCAGGCCGCGGCGATTCAGAATATTGGTCAACTGATCCGCGCGCACCAATTCATCCATCTGTTGCAATTGAGATTCCAGTTTGGAAATGCGTGCTTGCGCAATTTCCAGTTCGCGGCGCGATTTATCGGCGTCGTTGCGCGAGCGGCGGCGATCTGCCCGCAACATCGCGGCGCTGATGCTTCTCTGCAGGCTGGCGGTGCCGCCGACGATCTTGTCATAGACATCGCGATACAAATGCGGATGCTCATTCTTCTTCAACTGACGCATGTTTCCACGTGCCATTGCTGCAACTATTTGAGCGGAAGAATTCTTGTACATTTGCATAGCCCGCCATGATGAACATGATTCTTTTACGGTGTGGGGCGGTTTTACTTTAGCGACTTCCCGAAAATTTACATTTTGTGGTTGCCTCCTGGAAATCTATGCGGCAAAACCGCTCGTCCGGGCATTTGCCCCCCTTTGACAGGAGGGACATTTGTATCGAAAATTTCGGATAATCGCGATCTGTCCAACCCGCAGAATTGTCTGTAATCATCATGCGCAAACTCGCCAATAACCGCATCGGCAACAACCTGCCAGGCCTGTTTGCAATAGTCATTGCAAGCTTCTTCTTATGCGTGGGACCGGCACTTGCCGATGCGCCGATAGTTGCATGTGAGATAACAGTATTTCCATTGGCGACACTTCCCCCGCGCGAAAAGGGCAAACCATGCATGTGTCGCTGCGTCCGTCCAAAAAAGGCAGGGCCGTCGTTGTGACCTTATTGGGGCCGCAAGGTGCAGGCGGCCATGTGATTGCAGCGTCACCTTATGGCTTGACGGTCGGCATCGATTAATCGGCAATCCAATTGTAATTTTTCCGGAATATTGCATCGTATGGCCTCGCAGAGTGCCGGCCGGTTTTCATATCTAGACATTTTTCTTATTGTTTTTGAAATTGGTAGGGCATCCAAAATGCCGAAAAGGCCAATTATTTCTCCTAATTCACTGAATTACATGAATTAATGCGGTCATTATGCTTGGATAGGCATTAAACCATCCATAGTTGCACCATAATGAATCTGCCTCTCATTCAGATGATATTTGCCGGTCCTACAGGTCGGCTGGCTTTGGTTCGTATGCTCCCTTCCCGTTCTTGCTAAACTGACGTAAAAAATGCAAGCGCGGTCGGAAGAAAAGGATCTGCCCTGAAAGACCAAGGGTTGAGAATAATTGATGGCGCACCGATCCAAAGGAACACACCGTTGAACCAAGTGGCAGAACATCCAGATTTCCATGTAGTAGGTATGGGCGCTTCTGCAGGCGGCCTTGCTGCGTTGTTGCGATTTTTCGAATGCATGCCGCCGCAAGCGGATATGGCATTTGTCATCGTGTTGCATTTGGCTCCCAAGTACGACAGCAATATCGCAAAATTATTGCAGAACGTGACCCAGATGCTGGTGCTTCAGGTTGTCGAGCCGGTTCGTATTGAAAAAAACCAGATTTATGTTATCCCTCCGTCCAAAAATCTGTTGATGGAAGATGGGCATTTGATCGTCGAACCATTGACGCGGCCGCGCGGGAAACATATTGCAATCGATTTGTTCTTGCGCACGCTGGCTGACGTGCATCGCGAAAAAGCGGTCGGCATCATTTTGTCCGGCACCGGCTCCGACGGCGCGGTCGGCATTGCGCGGATCAGGGAAGTCGGCGGCGTGACCATCGCACAGGAGCCGGAGGATGCCGAATACGATGCGATGCCGCGCAGCGCAATCGATGCCGGTGTGATCGATGTGGTGCTGCCGGTGGCCGATATGCCGCAAAAGCTGATCGATGTGGTAAAGAATTCGGCGGCGATCGTCTTGCCCGACCCCGAGGAAATCGACATTCTCATGCAGCCTGAAACCGATGCCGATATCATCGTGGGCATGCGCGCCGAGTCGGTGTTGGCCGCCATCATGGAAATACTCCATTTGCGCACGGGGCATGATTTCACCCATTACAAAAAGGCGACAGTGCTGCGGCGCATTGAACGGCGCATGCAAGTCAATTGCCTGTCGAACCTGGGCGACTATCTCGGTTTTCTGGAACACCGGAAGGAAGAAACGCCGCTGTTGCTGCAGGATATGCTGATCAGTGTGACTAATTTTTTCCGCGATCACGAAAGTTTCAATGCGCTGGAACGGGATATTATTCCGCGCCTCTTGAACGACGCGGCAAATGGCGAGCAGATAAGAGCGTGGTCCGCGGGCTGCGCTACCGGGGAAGAAGCCTATTCGGTCGCCATGCTTTTGGCCGAGCAAATCGATCTGCAAAAGACGCAGCTGGATTTTCAGGTGTTTGCAACCGACATCGACAAGCGCGCTATCGCCGTGGGCCGCCGCGGCCTGTATTCGGAATCGATTGTGACCGATGTCCCGGCAACCAAGCTGCGCCGGTTCTTGGCTAAAGAAGGTAATCAATTCCAGATCAAAAAAGATGTGCGCGAAAAAGTGCTGTTCGCTGCGCACAATATTTTGCGCGATCCGCCGTTTTCGCGCGTGCACCTGATTAGCTGCCGCAACCTGCTGATTTATCTCAATCGCGATGTGCAGCAAAAGATCTTCGAAATGTTTCATTTTGCGTTGCTGCCCGGCGGCTATCTATTCCTGGGCAGTTCGGAGTCGGCGGAAGTCGCGTCGAAATACTTTATTCCTGTCGATAAAAAGAATCGTATTTATCGTGCTTCGAATAGCTTGCACCCAAGGCATTACGTGCCGACCTTGCCGTTCCGCCAACCTAAGCACTTATCGCCGGCCATGCATATGCCGCAGGAATCGACGCCACGTTTGCCCTATGCCGATCTGCATCAGCGCTTGCTGGAGCGCTATGCGCCGCCTAGCGTGCTGATCAATCATGAGGGCGATATTGTCCATTTGTCCGAACAGGCTGGGCAGTATTTGCGTTATGTGGGCGGTGAGCCCTCGCATAATTTAATTGCCTTGATTGTCCCGGAGTTAAGGCTGGAATTGCGCACCGCCTTGTTTCAGATGGCGCAAAACGGCGCCGATATCGAGACGCGGCCGGTTGCCTTAAGCAGAAACGGGTTCGAGTCCGCCGTCAGCCTCACGATACGCCAGGTACAGCGCGACGAGATGTCGAGCAAGATGGTTCTCGTGCTGTTCAACGAATCCCAGAAAAAGGTGCCGGAAGAACAATCGCCCGAAGCAGTTAATTCCCTGATGATCAAGCAGCTGGAAGGCGAGCTGTTCGTGACCAAGGAGCAATTGCAACTGACCATCGAGCAATACGAAACGTCTGCCGAGGAATTGAAGGCATCGAACGAAGAGCTGCAGGCGATCAACGAGGAACTGCGCTCGACGACTGAGGAGCTGGAGACCAGCAAAGAAGAGTTGCAATCGATCAATGAAGAGTTGATTACCGTTAATCAGGAGTTGAAATTAAAGGCTGACGAGACCGGTAAAAGCAATGACGATCTGCAGAATTTTATTTCGTCGACCGAAATCGCCACGCTCTTCATCGGCCGCTCCATGCGCATCAAGCGTTTTACGCCGCGCGCCGCCGATGTGTTCAACGTGATTGCCAGCGATGTCGGCCGGCCCTTGCTCGATATTACGCACCGGCTCGATTATCCGAATCTGGAACGGGATGCCGTTGAAGTATTCCGATCGCTGCGCACCTGTGAGCGCGAAGTCAATAGCGACAATGGCAAAACATATATCGCGCGTTTGATTCCTTATCGCACCACCGAAGACAAGATCGACGGGCTGGTGCTGACCTTTATCGATATCAGTACCCTCAAAAGCGCGCAGAAACAGCTGCATGAAGAAGAGCAGCGCATGCGGCTGGTGGCTGCCAGCACCAAGGATTACGCGATCATTACGCAGGATCTGAATGGTGTGATTACCAGTTGGAACAGCGGCGCGCATCGCATTTTCGGCTATGAAGAGAGCGAAGTGCTCGGCGAACTGGTGGATATGTTATTTACGCCGGAAGATCGCGGGCGCGGGGTGCCGCACGCCGAAATGCAGACTGCGCGCACCAACGGCAGTGCGGTCGATGAACGCTGGCATGTGCGCAAGGACGGCAGCCGTTTCTTCTGCAGCGGCGTGACGACCTTGCTGGATAACGGCGAGATGCACGGCTATGCCCGCATCGCCCGCGATTTGACCGGCACCAAAGAGGCCGAGTCGCGCCGCGAGCTGACCTTGGCGCGCGAAACGGCAACCCGCATTCAGGCAGAGAACGCCAGCCGCATGCGGGAGGAATTTCTCGCGGTCCTGTCGCATGAATTGAAGCAACCGTTGAACCTGATTCATTTGAATGCGGAGTGGTTGAAACGCATGCCAGATTCACGCGATTCGCTGCCCATCCTGCGCGTGGCCGATACCATCCGCTCTGCTGCGATCAGTCAGGCGACCATCATTAATGATTTGCTGGATCTGTCGCGGGTAAGCACAGGCAAGCTGGCGCTGAATAGATCGCCGCTGGATCTGGTGCCTTTGGTCGAACGGCTGGTGGAGGCATTTTCGGAGGAAGCTTCCAATAAAGGCATCAGCCTGATCTACGCTTCTTCGGAGGCTGAAATTCCGTTGCTGGCCGATGTCACGCGGATCGAACAGATCGTCTGGAATTTGCTGAGCAACGCCATTAAATTCACGACCGGCGGTGGACGGGTCGGTTTGTCGTTGTCCATCAAGGACGACATGGCTTGCATACAGGTGGCGGACACCGGCAAAGGCATCAAGGCCGATTTTCTGCCGCATGTGTTTGAGATGTTCAATCAGGCAGACGGCGGCACCACGCGCGAACATGGCGGGCTTGGCATCGGATTGGCGCTGGTCAAGCAATTGGTCGATAGCCACAACGGCCGGGTTGACGTTTTTTCCGAAGGGGCGGGGCAAGGCGCCGAATTTACCGTCTGGCTGCCGATTGCCCGCGCGCTCGACAGCCAGGGCGATATGTCGATTGAAGAACAGGCGCTGCTACAAGATCGCCACGTGCTGTTGATCGATGACGATCCCGATTGTCTTGAGACTTTTGGCGATCTGCTGGTGTCATGCGGCGCCAGGCTGGTCCGCGTGCAGAATGCCGAGGAGGCGCTGAACGCCGTGGCGAAAGATCGATTCGATTTGATCGTGTCCGATATCGGCATGCCTTTGACGGATGGGTATCAATTGCTGGTTGAAATACGCAAATTGGCGAATGGCGCCAAGACACCGATACTGGCGGTGACCGGATTCGGCCGCATGGTCGATGTAGAGCGCGCGTTGGCCACGGGTTTTTCCGCGCATTTGCAAAAGCCTGTCGATTTCCAGGCGTTTATGAAAACGGTTCAGACGGTATTTAATAGCTAGACGCCGTTCACCGCATGCCATCCGCTTTTTCGTGCGTCCAGCGTTGAATCGCGTGCATGATCGAATTGCCGACCTCGCCGGTTTTCAAACGCGCATCCTTGGCGCGTAAAATTTCCTGATGAAGATCCTTGATTTCCGCGATCGCCCGTTTGTGCGGAGGATTGGATTCGAACACGGAAAGGCCGAGATCGAAATTGCGCCTATCCTCGATCCGCTCCTGAATAACGACGTCCGAAATCATCGCGCCTGGAATTCTCTTGGCGAAAGCGCTGATCACATCGAAGGCCAATTGTTCGGCGTCGCTGCAGGCGCTGAGCGTCAACACATCGACGATCAATATACGCAGCGCAGGATTGTAGAACCGTAAAGATTCAACGCGCTGCGCAAGGCTTTTCGGCGCTTTCAGATCGCCCTGGTAAAACCGGATCGGCACGACCAGGACATCGGTCGCTATCATTGCGGCATCGGCATTCCAGGTATCGACGCCGTCGGCATCGATGATGATGTCCTGGTAATGCGAGCGAAAATAGGAATCGGGATTTTCCAGTTCCGAGCCGAGGCTTTTGATGTCGCGTATGGCTGCTTTCGGTTTTGCATCGGCGGCGTTGCGCCGCTTGCTCCATTCAATCGCATGTTTCGGCGCGGTGGCGTCGGCCAGCAATACCTTGCGATGATTCAGTGCGCAAAGTGTCGCCAGATTGATCGCGAGATTAGTTCTTTTGGCGCTGTCGTCTTCGCTGAAAATGGTGATGATCATGATGATTCCTTTTTGCAAAAATGCGGTTGCCGATGCAAGCTGCCGTGATGAGCGGCGAAGGCGTTCTGGCGTGACTTTCCGACGGATTCAGTCTAGCGAAGCAATCGTAAAGATGTCGTAAATGTTCAGGGTCCGGCCGTAAATGCGGAATAAAAAATTTGTTTTTCTGTTGTGCCACCGTAGGAAAAATCTCTCGCCGGGCTGCCTGCCGGCTTACACGCGGCGGGGATTCAGACCGATAGCCGGTTGGGCGGTATCGCCCTAAACTGAACGTGAATGACATCAGGAAACAGGAGGCTTTATGACTGCTACCACAACCGGCAACGGCCGAACCCGATCCGGCGGTCGTTCGCGTACAGCGAAAGGCAATACGGCGCGCCGAGTACATGCCCGCGCGCACGCCCGTAATGAAAGCACGGTAAAGAAATGGTCGAAGCACGTGACCGAAACCAGCGATGCGATGGATCTGGAACACGATGTATTTAAAACCGGCGATGCCGAGGCCATCGCCGCATCGTTGAAACGCTCTGCGAGCAAGAGTCATCGGCGTAAAGGGTCGCCGTTTCAATCGGCAATGTCGATGTTGAATTTTTACACTAATCGGGCAGGGCGCAATTTGAGCAAATCGCGCAAGCAGACCTTGCAGGACGCGAAGAAGAAATTGCGCGAAGCATTCGGGCGTGCGCCTTGATTAATGCGTTGATGGATTGAATGGACTAGCAGGGTTGATTCGGCATACCTAAAATCGGCCGGATTTGCCGGATCCAGGTTTGGCAGATGCGGTTGCCGCAGCAGTCGCGGCTTTACTATCTGTAGCAGAGTGTTGCGGAAATTTCTGCAGTAATCTGCGCGTGACGCCGTTGGTCCAGCCGAAGCCGTCCTGCAGCGGATATTCGCCGCCGCGACCGCCGAGACCGCTTGCGTCCGGTGCGAAATGGTGAACCGGCTTATCGGTGTTATCAACGATGTGATTGTCGGCATCGCCGGCCGCGGCATCCAGGGAATATTTTTCAACCAGCTTGCTTTCGTGGCGATAAAGTTTGGCAACCATGCTCAGCCAGCGATGGGCAATTTCCGCCGACAACGCGTTATGCCGATAGTGTTCCAGCCCTCTGATGGCCAGCCATTGCATGGGCGCCCATCCATTCGGCTGATCCCACTGCTCGCCGCTGTCGATTTCAGTGGTCGCCATGCCACCGTCGGTAAGCAGCCGGGATGACAGCACCGCGGCAATGCTGTCGGCTTGCGCCTGCGTGGCCAGTTGCACATACAGCGGCGTTACAGTTGCGATGGTCAGATTGGATCGTCTTTTTTGCAACTGCCAATCGAAATCGAAAAAAGCACCGGCTTCCGCATCCCATGAATAATGCGTGATCGCCGCTTTGCGCGCCGCCGCCTTTTGGGTGAAATCCGCCGCTGCCGATGTGTTGTCCAGCGCACTCAATTCCGCGATGACGGTTTCGAGTTTGTACAGAAAGCTATTCAGATCGATCGGCAAAATCGCTGTCGTGCGAATGCTGTGCAGCGCCTTCGGGTCGCTCAGCCAACGCGAACTGAAATCCCAGCCCGATGCGGCTGCCGCACGCAGTTCCCGATACACTTCATTCGGCGGCCGCCCGGATTGCGCAGCCGTGGTGACATCTTCAATATACGATTCCTCGCGCGGTGTATCGCGCTCGTCCCAGTAGCGATTCAGTATTTCACCGTCGGGCAGGCGCACCACGTGTCGATACGCTTCGCCGGGGGCAAGCCGATCCACTCCGTCCATCCAGAACGCGTATTCCTCACGCAGTTGCGGCAAATAATGGGCCGCGGCCCGTATGCCTTCGCTTTCAAACAATTCCACCATCAGCGCGAATACCGGCGGTTGCGAGCGGCTCAGATAATAGGTGCGCGTGCCGTTTGGAATCCTGCCGTAGGTATCGATCAGATAGGCGAAATTGTCGGCCATGGCGTGCAACAGATCGTGCCGCCCGCTGGCGGCCAGGCCCAGCATGGTGAAATAAGAATCCCAGTAATACAGTTCGCCGAAGCGCCCGCCCGGCACCACATAGGCATTGGGTAGCGGCAGCAAGGATGAATACGGGGGATGTTCTTCGGGCTGGCGCGTCAGCACCGGCCATAGATCGTCGATATGGTCCGGCAACGATTTTTCGGGATCGGAAATATAGTGATTGGACGGCACCGTCTGCAACGTGAAATGGGCCTGGACAAAGTGTGCGAGGTCGAAGCCCTCGGTCGATTTTTCGGCGCGATAGGCGTCCAGAATTTTGGCCGGATCGCCGTTGGGCACACAGTCGACGAACGATTTGCTATCGCTGAAAATGCGATTCGTCTGTACATCGATAAATAATTCCTGGTAGCGGTCGGCCGGCGTCATGGTGTCGGCCGGCGCCACGGCGGCGACCTTTTGATGTGTCGCTTTTGCAGATGTGGGGGTGACCGGGTTCGATGTCTTTAGATGCATAGGGAATACATAAGCGCTGGTTTCTGTTGTTATGCCGTTTGGTGAAAGAATAATACAGGGAACGGATTATTAATGTCGCGAGAGCCTCGCGCCCGTATAATTCCGGCTGGGTTTGCCGAACCGACGGCGCCTTATAGTCAATGCTGATCAATGCCGATGCCAAGCCAGGGAAGAATAATTTGCAGAATGCCGCGATGACAAGATTTCGCCCGATCGCGTCGTTCACATCATTCATATTGATGCTTGCATTGACGCTCGTCCTCGGCGCCTGCAGTACCACGCAAAATACTGCCTCCGGCGGCCCGGCTTCGGCCGGTTTCTATACAGTGGCGCAAGGCGATACGCTGTACGGCATTGCGCACCGCTTCAAGCAAAGTGTGCCCGCCCTGGTGGCCATGAATGACCTGAAGGATAAGGACGATATCAAAGTGGGGCAGCAACTGCGCGTCAGCCGTTCCGGTGGCCGTTCTGGCGGCGCCGTGGTGAGGCGTGGATCGGTCTCGACGCCGGCCGCAGCCGAAACGGAAGCAGTCGACACCGAACCCGCGCCGCGCGACTGGATCTGGCCGGCCGACGGCAAGCAGACTGCCCGCTTCGGTGCAAAGAAGGGCATAGAAATTTCCGGCAGCAGCGGCCAGGAAATACGTGCCGCCAATGACGGCAAGGTTTCGTTTGTCGGCGGCGGGATTCGCGGTTATGGCAATCTGGTCATTCTCAAGCACGCCGGCAATATATTGTCGGTCTATGCGCATAATAAAACGGTGGTCGTAAAAGAAGGGCAGGCGGTCGCAAAAGGCCAGAAGATCGCTGAAATGGGTAATTCCGATAGCGATACGGTCAAACTGTATTTTGAAATCCGGCGCAACGGCAAACCGGTCGACCCGGCTACGTATTTGCCTGCACGCTGATACTGTTGCGTTGCTACATCGCAGCGATGGCCTTATTTCCCTATTAGCGGCAGCAATCCGCCGCCGCTATGCATTTTTGGCGTGAATAAATATTCCTAATATTCTTATTCAATGTCCTAACAATCCGCGATTATTCTCCTATACTCATCCAGTCTGTGACAGCATCCATGGAAGCTGTCCGCTCGATAGCCCGCGGCCTGGCGACGCATGGCGTCACCGAATAAAAATAAGAGGGGATATGCAGAATTTTTCGATTATCGAGACCTTGGTCGCCGCGACGCTAGTACTGCTGCTGGGCCGCAAAATTGTCGAATACACACCGTTATTGCGTGCCTACAGTATTCCCGAGCCGGTCACCGGCGGGCTGCTGATTGCGTTTCTGTTGTTGGGATTACACAGCTTCGGCCATGTCGACGTCCATTTCGATACCGGGCTGCAAGCGCCTCTGATGCTGGCGTTCTTCGCAACCATCGGCCTGAATGCCGATCTTGCCAGCCTGCGCAGCGGCGGCAAGAAACTAGGTATCTTCCTGGCGGTAGTGATGGGATTGTTGCTATTGCAGAACGCCATCGGATTGGGTTTGGCGGCGCTGTTGGGGCTGGATTTGCGGGTCGGCTTGCTGGCGGGGTCGATTGCCCTGTCCGGCGGACACGGCACCGGCGCTGCCTGGGGCAAGGTTTTTTCCGAACACGCCACGAATGGCTTGCCGGCAGCGACCGAAATTGCGATAGCGTGCGCGACTTTCGGCCTGATCCTGGGTGGCCTGGTCGGCGGTCCGGTAGCGCGCTTGCTGATCAAACGCGTCGCATTACCGGAAACCAAGGCGGCGCAGGGGGAACTCGAGCCGGAACCGACCGGTTTCGAAAAGCCGAATGCGATGCGCCTGATCACACCGCAGGCATTCATCGAAACGCTGACCTTGATCGCGGTCTGTCTGGCCGTCGGCGGTGCGGTGGCGGATCGCATGGCCGGCACGGTGTTTGAATTGCCGACATTTGTCTGGGCTTTGTTTACCGGCGTATTGCTGCGCAATGGCTTGGCGCTGATTTTCGGCTATCGCGTATTCGAACGCAGTATTTCGGTGCTGGGCAATGTCAGTCTGTCGCTGTTCCTGGCGCAGGCGCTGATGAGTCTGCGGCTATGGGATCTGGCTTCGCTGGCAGGCCCGGTGCTGCTGATCCTGGCGGTGCAGGCGGTTGCGATGGCAGCTTATGCGATCTTCATCACCTTCCGCGTGATGGGATCGAATTACGATGCGGCGGTGCTGGCGGCCGGGCATTGCGGTTTTGGCCTTGGGGCAACGCCGACGGCAATTGCCAATATGCAAGCAGTAACCGACCGCTCCGGACCGTCGCCGCTGGCATTTCTGATCGTGCCGATGGTAAGCGCGTTCTTTATCGATCTGGCTAATGCGATCGTGATTAAGCTATATTTAGCTTTACCAGTTTTTTCCTAAATTCGTATTGCCTG
>DASYCG010000005.1:0-12679 GCA_036500325.1 Herbaspirillum sp.
GGCCACCCCTTGGGTGGCCTTTTTGTTTGGTGGAGGCGGCGGGAATCTAAATCGTGGTCAAACCTGGACGCGGGGCGAAGATGGGGTTTCGCGACGCATGCGTCGTGCCATCTGAGCGGATTTCGCTTGCAAGCGAAATCCTGGGAGATTCCCGCCGCCTCCACCACCACATTGTTTAAGACGTTTAAAGAAGTCCAATAAAATCATAAAAGCCGCACTCTCCCTAGGAGAATTGGAGTTACCAGGATTTAGTAGACAACTCATTTTCGTTTGCGGTGCGCGGCTTCAAACTCACTCGGGCTAACACCACCAAGATAACTGTGCCGTCGCAGCACATTATAGAAATCATCAATGTATTCGGCCAGGTCAAGCGTGGCGGTTTCGCGGTCAGCGTAAATGCGCTTCTTGATGCGCTCTTTCTTTAAACTGCTGAAGAAGGATTCCACCACCGCGAAAAACCCTTGGGTTTAAAACGCCTGCTGAGATTTTTCATAGTGTGTTGCAGTGACCGCTTGAATCCGCCATTTACTTTTTATTGGGGGGATTACCAATTCACCGATGGAAAGACTGTTCAGGAGTCTGAAATCGGAATGGGTGCCGAATGTGGGCTACATGACGGCGCAGCAAGCACATCGGGACATCAGCCACTACCTGATGCACCGGTATAACTGGATACGGCCACATCAATTCAATGACGGACTGGCGCCGGCAGTGGCTGAAGAAAAACTTAACGCAGTGTCCGGGATTACTTGACCACTACATCTAAAATCTTTAATCGCCAGAAACCACTAAAGCAAGTTAGGCGGCCATTCGGGTCACACATGCATCAAGTAACTTTATCAGATCGGAAGGCTGGCGCACCAAATGATATGTCCATTGCCCAAATCTACTGTCGTTATTTACGGCATTACACCATCGGTGTGCAGCTACGGCTTTAACCTCCGCATCACCAATTTGGCCTTTAATTTCAATGATCAATCGCTCACCACCCGCAAGCTCGACAATGAAATCAGGGAGATATCGGCGAAGTATTCCATCCTTCCTGTAAGGAATAACAAAACCAAGGTGATCATTTTTGACCCAACGTGCGACTACCGAATGCGAATCTAACGCTGTAGCTGCGCTTTGTTCCCAGGTTTTGGTATCGGCAACCATTGCATTCAGATGACATTTATATGCTGGCCAAGGCTGCCGTCCGGTATAAAATTCCACATGACGTGTCGATCTTTCTCCAGCAGCTCCCGGTGAGATCAGTGGACGCTCATGGTTCTTTCCAGATTCATCCACCGGCACTAAGGATTCGAAAAGTATTCCCACGGCCTGTTGAAAATAAGGATTAAGTGCCACATCCTGAGGCGCACGATTACCGTGGCAAATCAGCTTTGATGACAAGTACAGTTCCGAGTAACTTAGCATTTGAGGGAATAGTCGGTGAGTAGGGATTACATTGCCATGTTCTTGTATCCAGTGCTCAGTTAGTACTTTGGCTATTGTAAATGCAACTTGTTGCACCCTAACAGTGGTGCGCCATTGTTCGAGATTGACAATATCGGCAGTTCCCGGTCCGTAAGCGGCGAGCGTTCCGTCAACAGTAGTTAGCCCTTTCATTAAAGTAATATCCGGAACACTCATAGGATTTAACTCCAAGGTAGGTACGTTACTCCATTCCATTGTCAGATGAGTTACTCCTGGATCCGTATAACCCTCTACAACAGGAAAATTGATTTCATACTGGACTTTTGACGGGACCGCATATATTTGATTAGCTGGAGGAGATGGAGGTTGTTGCGCACCTCCCTCAACCTTGAATGGAATTAACTCGAACGGTACGCCAAATACTTTAGCCGTCTCTTCACGAAAGAATCCTGTAACTTCATCGACGGCATAAGAAGTACGGCGTAATGCGCGACCAACGACTTGCTCGCATAAGAGCTGAGAACCAAAAGGGCGGAGCCCGACTACATGGGTAACCGTAGTAGCATCCCACCCTTCCGACAGCATCGCCACGCTAATGATGCAGCGAACGTCGCGGCCCGGAGGCACGCTAGCATCAATTGTCATGAAATCGCTCCCACTGCCATCTAAGGCTTTGCGATTATTCTTCTCAATCATCGCTACATATTCTTCTGGAATTTTATTGCCTGCCCATTCGGTTTTACCGATTGTTTCCAATAGAAATCGGAGTCGGCGGCCCTCATCATTTTTCCCTCCGCCCTCAGCAATCTCTTCAGCCACTTTGCTATCGATCCGAACCGTCCATTCGCGGCCAAGGGAATTACGGAATTGTTCTGGAGACGCACCGTATGCGCTATTACCATTTGCGAGCCAGTCGTATAACTCTTTCGCTAAAGATGTATCCCGACATACAATAATAAACACGGGAGGAACATCGCTTTTGCGATGCCCCTCTTTGTATTGGGAATTCCATAACTGAAAAGTTTTGCGCCATTCGTCGGCCAACTGCGCTATCGGTTGTGTCGCGTAGCGCATCAATACTTCGGGAGTGATCTTGCCGCTATGGCCGTCCTTCTCAGCGATCTCTTCTACCCATCGCCAGACATTAAAATAGGCTGGAGTCTGCGTGCCTCCAATATCTTGGGTAGGAAGTTGGGGGATTTTTACTAAGCCAGCCTCGATAGCCTCCAAGAGGCTAAAATCTGAAATTATCCAAGGGAAAGGTTTCCCCACTTCATTTCCGCTGCCTTGAATAAAGAAAGGCGTTGCGGAAAGATCTATACATAAACGCACACCTCCGCTCCGTCCACCGAGGGCATTATTAATTCTATCTAATCCTTCAATCCAAACGGTCGCTTCACGCGCATCTACTTCTGCAGTTTCATTATCAATAGAATAGATGTCATCTGCATCCAGCTTGCCACGTCGATAAGCATGGTGCGCTTCGTCATTCATTATTAAAATGGAGGAGCTACGCCCCTTACGACCCGCCAGAACGCGGCGCAAAAAAGCAGCGTCACTTTCGTAGTAACGCAGTTCTTTGATTTCAAAACCAGTGAGTAAGCCCTTTTTATCTCGTAATTCTTTTATTATTTCGAAAGTACCCATTGCTGCTTGCTGACGAATATCAGCCTCGGTCACCCCATCTTTTCCTGCCAGCTTAATCGTTCTCAATTTTTCTACAGGGATACCACGCTTCACTACTTTGGCAGGCGTGCCGTTTACATTATTCAGTTCCCGACGCTCCAAATTATGCCAATTGGTGATAAATACCTCTCCGCGACGCAAGTCAGACATGCGATGTAAAGGGACTAATTGCCGTGTTCGGTACAAACTCAGTTCGTCTAGATTAGGATCTAGTTCCCGTAGACGATCACGTATAGTTACGTTAGGACAAACAATGAGCACAGTATCGGAGTATGCAAAAGAACGTGGCTGATCAACCTTATTCAGAATTGACCATGCCGATAGCATACCCATTACTGTAGTTTTTCCACTACCCGTGGCCATCTTTAACGCATAGCGTAAAAAGGCTTTATAGCCCTCCGCCTTGGCCTCGTCACCAGGCTCATCGCTAGGTATTACGATGCCCTGCTTCAGGTCATCTGGCCCCTCTACTAGAAATAACACCGCCTCGACGGCTTCCATTTGAGCAAAGAATAGGCGTTGTGCACGCTCAGGGGAGTTCCATAGATTTAGTAATTCTCGAGTCGCCTTGGTCACACCAGCATAATCTCGTGCCCGCCATTCTTTCAATCGAAGACGAATCAAATTAGCTAAGTCCAACAGATACTCTTGCCCCTTAGATGCATCGTCCAAAATCGATTGCTGAACAATAGTTCGGCGACCGCGTGCCGCTCTCTCTGGCACACGAAAGAAATACGAAGCCAAGCGGCGGCCTAGCCGCTTTTCGGGTGGCTTGCCTTCCTCGATATGCCAATAATATTTGGGTTCTATATATGGCAAATTAATAATGGGCGCTTCGACTACGTTAATTTGGCTCACACTGCCACCTCCAAGACTCGCATTAATTCGTTACCACGCTCATCAATGACCTTGATCGCCACACGCCTCTTCGTGCCAATAGGGAAGGGCTCACTAACCGTTCCTGCTAGGTGCTCCCACACCGATGGATCAAATTCTGCTCTCAGAGATTTTTGCAAATTATCCCAAGCAGCGGTTTTAGGAAAGAATACTTGGCTCGCATAAAAACACATGCCGTCATAGTCAATATCTAACATCCAAGCCGGAAGATTTTGTCCTTCGATACCTTCTTGCTCCATTGTGGATGGATTGAAAATATCCAATCCCTTTAGCTCCACTTCATACAACTCTGCTGCTGCATCATTTTTCTCTCCCGCTTTACGAATCTCAACATCAGGCAACCCGGTAACAGAAAATATCTCGCTGGCACGACTAGTTTTAAGCAGGTCGCTCATTGCTACATCGGGGGTTACCGTTACATAGGTACAAGGTATTCGCAACTTGCTCCGCTCTTCTATTAGTTCACGCGCCTTAGCTTGAATGGCAAATCCAAAAAAATAGAGGTGAGGAAATTTAAGAAAATATGCTTCACGAGCGGCCTCAAATACAACATCAGATGATATCGCGCCATCTTCTGGCCCAAATACCACAGCAATTCGATTGCCATCCGCATCCATCCCTTCGGCATGTAAAATATCGCTATCAGATATGCGTCGAATATCCGCCAAAACCAGCTCGCGATTTCCCGGTAAACGAAGGGTCTTCGACTGACGTAGGACTAGCGTCATCCGTTCAATATGAACTGCAGGATCCCCATGAGATTGACTCGAATGTCTAATAAAATCGGTGTTCGTGCCATCAATACTATGAATAGATGCAGATGATCTTTCATTTTCTACCTGCAGAGTCTGCGCAGGCGCAATCGTGGCTTCGACAACAAATGGGCCAGCTACACGAGTTATCGTTTTTAGAATTTCCGGGCGGTCAACCAATACGTCCATAGATGGTTGTTCATCATTAGCGATAGAGCCTAATGTGATGCGTGGCGCAAGTCCTCCGATTTCTTCGCCCTTACGATTTTGTTTCCGCTTGTAAACGAACCCCTCTTGGGGACCCGCTTGCTGGTTTTTTAATTCGTAATACGGAAATACGGCAGTTAATAAGCGCTGTCGTGCTAGAGCCAATGGAACACGCGACGTATCGCAAGTAATCCAGCGTCGTCCCCAATGCTCGGCTACATATGCAGTCGTTCCCGAGCCGCAGGTCGGGTCCAACACCAAATCCCCAGGATCGGTAGTCATCAATAAACACCGCTTGATTATTTCCGTGTTTGTTTGAACCACATAAGATTTATTATCCGCCCCGACTGTATCGTTCCAAGGAGTTGTTAGTCGTGCGTATGATGACTCGTCCGCATAAATGATGAAACAAAGGCGATTTCCTTCTGGTTGAATACGTCTGGCCGCTACGAGGCGCTCCATTCCTTCGAGTTTCGTGGCATAGCCGTTTTTTGGGTGACGGTATATTTTATTTTCAAAAGAAAAATCAAACATTCCAGACGACATTATTCCAGATGGTTCGAGGGACTTTAGCCTATATACCCTTGCTCCCTCCGGCAATAATTTGTGATTATCCACTTCCTCTTTTGTCATTTTATGTCTTGTACCATCTGGAAGTTCATACCAACAATGGTGAAACTCCCCTTCTACTGAGACCGGTTTAAATAAAGGGCGATATTTTGTTTTCTTTTTATCTTTTCCGTACCAAATCAAAAAATCAGCCATTTGCTCAATATAGTTTGTACCAAACGGCATAGTCTTTTTTCTAAACGGAATTATGGCAATAAAGTTCTCTTGCCCAAAAATTTCGTCTAAAACTTCGCGTACGTGATGAAGATTTTCGTCAGAAATTTGCACGAAAACACTGCCTGTTTCATTTAATAATTCCCTTGCGAGTAACATCCTATCTCGGAGATATGTCAAATAAGAATGAAGTCCTAGTTGCCAGGTATCTCGATAGGCCTTTACCATTTCCGGTTCACGCGTCATATGACCATCAACGCCATGATTCACATTCTTGGTTCGTACAAACGGTTGAAAATTAGAACCAAACTGAACTCCATAAGGAGGGTCAAAAAAAAGCATCTGCACCTGCCCGCCAATTCCCTCAAATTCCAGTAAGGAATTCATGACCTGCATGCTGTCACCCAAAATCATCCTATTCTGCCAAGGTCCCTTGTGTTCATAGGCATCCAGTTTGTCGGTCACATCTAAATTGCTATCGCTAAAAAAATCAAAAGTAGTACCCTTGGCCTTGCGGTACTTGATGCCATCCAAAATTGCTTTAGTCGATTGCCGTTCATGTACAAATAAAGGAACAGTGGGAACAGAAATTTGATGACGTTCGGCTTTTCCTGTCCAGTTAAGAAAAGGGCGAGATAAAGAAATTAGTAAATCTGCCGCAGCCTTAAGGGATTGAATTTGGACACTTCCGCCAGCCCATATTTGAGGCTTTACAAATACCTTCTCTTGTCCTTCGATAGCACAGCGTTGAACTAGTCCTATCAGCCATTCGGCCAGATCTCGATCTCTGCTCTCATCCCAACTTAATGATGGATCAAGGCTGCTATCGTAACGATAGGTCTTAGGAGCCTTTTTCTGCGAAAATTGGTCTTGCACACCCACATCTGGTCGCTGGACTGCTTTATGCGAGTGCAAATAGTCGACTGTCTGGTTTTTTGGGGTATTTTTAGTTTTAGCCAAAGCTCGCCTTCATAGGTTAAATCGCATATCGAGATGATTCGCACGTAAGAATAACGTAGTAACGCTCATTTACTCGTTATGGACTGAATTTTCCCATTTTTTATACTTTGCCTCTCACGGCTAAATTGCCTATCGATCTAGTTGATTGTTCAGTTTTTAATCACTCATAGGTACATTACGGTTCGAAGCATTGAATAAACGGCGGCCAAACTGGCGCTATTACGTTTGACTTCGTTCATACCTCGCGATTTCCGCGCAATCTTTGAAAGATTCAACACTAAACACTTAATAGGGAAAAGACGGTGGCAGAACAACAAATTAGCAGAGAAGAACTCCTCTCAAACAGCAACTGTCCGGTAAACTAGGGTTTTCAGGTATCGTTTTGGGTACTGTTTCAGGTACCGTTAATAATGCAGATTTTACGTAAATAGCTGATTTTGATTAGTTATTTCGAGATATGGTGGAGGCGGCGGGAATCTAAATCGTGGTCAAACCTGGACGCGGGGCGAAGGCAGGGTTTCGCAATGCATGCGTTGCGCTGCCTGACCGGATTTCGCTTGCAAGCGAAATCCTGGGAGATTCCCGCCCCACCACCACCGCACTCGTTTTCAACCTTAGTCAAAACTTCAACAAAATGCTTGTTTTTTGCACAGAAGCAATCGCTTGGTAGCGATTGCTTTTCTTCCGCTCATAGCCGTTGTACGCCTGAGCGGTCTAGCTTGGCTCTGATTGCGCATTGAAGCCGTTGACGGGCATTCCGGCGGCGAATCGAAATGCAGTTGGCGTCCAATACCGAGATGATGCAATCGTTCGGATTGGGCGGCACGCCGGGCCTGGCGTGGACGGATGCGCAAGGCAAGATCCAGATGCGGGCCAGCGCACCTGTGGCATTGGCGGAAATATTGGGGCCGAAATAACCGGCCGCCTGCGCGGCTTGCCGGCGTCCGACTACACCCCGACCGCCCCTGCCTCCAGCGTCCACAACGCAGGCAATTGCGCAAACGGCTTGACCGTATGCGCAATGGATGTACCCTGATGCCGCCCATCGGCCCCCATCTTGTCATAGGCAGCCTTTGCATGTGCCTTGACGGTCTCGATGCTAACCTCCAGGTGAAAGTGAATCAAATTTCGGCGCAAAACAACATCCATTCCATTTTCTCATTGCGTTTAATTGTATTTATCAAAAATGGATACGATTTTTGATGGCGGCATGGAAATTCGAATAAAACGGTTAGAAGACGATCTGGCGACCATCAAAACTGATGTCGCCGTTATCAAGGCTAACTACGCTAGCCGCGAAGACCTGCATAAAGAGCTGAATGCCCAAACCTGGAATTTCGTGACATTCGTCGCCGGCATTGGAACAGCTTTGGTAGCCGCGACCTATTTCATAGCCATTCATGCCAGATAGCCGGCCTCGCCTTTTCAATTTGCGAAGGCGGCTTCCAGCACATTCATAACGCGTAAAAGTCCGCACTCCCAAAGCCGCCGTTCCCGGCATCGCAACCACCCAAAATTTATACAAAGTCCAATACTTCAGTCAATGGGCGACGCGGTTTCTGCGCCCAGTTGCCCGCCCGCTCCGCGCCTACCGACAACAGCATGACCGGCACTTCGTCCTCGGCCAGCCCGAACTCGCGGTGCACGCCGTCGGCGTCGAAACCGATCATCGGCGTCGAGCCCAAACCCATCGAACGGGCGGCATAGATAATCGCCGCCGCGCCGAAGGTGCCGGTGCGCACGGCCTCGTCGCGCCGGCGCTGCGGGTAGGCCATATACAGGTTGCGTGCCGGGATTTCCCATTCCGCCACCATCGCCGCCGGCATGACGCCCGCTGCCACCAGCGGCGCCAGGCGCGCCGGTATGACGCTGGTATCGACCAGTTGGCCGCAGATGATGAAGGTCACGGCGGCATCGGTGATCGCGGGCTGGTTCCAGGCGATCGGGCTGAGCCGGGCCTTGGCTTCCGGCGTGCGCACGGCGATGAAACGCCAGTTCTGCAGGTGAAAGGAGGTAGGAGCGGTAGTGCCGATTTGCACCAGTTCGCGAATCTGGTCGTCGCTCAAGATGGCGGCAGGGTCGTAGTACTTGGCGGCGGTGCGGCTCAGGATATTTTCGATAACGGCATTGTTCACGGTAACTCCTATGGAATAAAAGAATAAGCAGGTGATTAGGAGCCTCCATTCTGAATTTGGCCGATAACAATTTCGAGACTGCATTGGCTCAATAAAATGTCCAAAAGGATCAAAGCAACGCCGAGGGCCGCTTCCAGGCGATCGGACTCAGGCGAGCCTTCGTTTCACGAATGCGCGGAGCGATAAAGCGTCAGTTTTGAAAGCAAAGGATGTCGGAGCGATGGTGCGGGGCCGCACCAGCTGATGGATTTGCTTGCCGCTCAAGGCGGCGGCTGGGTCGTAATGCCTGACGGCGGTGCGGCTTGAAATACCGGCGCGCCGCCGTCCAGGCGAAATATTGAATGCACTTCCCGAGTGCGGCAGATCAGAGAGAGGGCATCCCGCATTCGCCACGCCATTCATTCATCATGTCCTGGCTGATGGGTGCTTCGTCCCCCATGCCCTTGCGGAAATCGGCGAGTTTGGCTTCGTAACAAGCCGCGCCGTCTTGCGCTCCGGCGGTTTTCGGGGCCGATGGCGCCGCTTGCGCCGTGTCTGCCTCCGGCCGTTCAACCGGAATCTGGAACAGCGCAACGGGTACCCATTCGTCCAAATAGTCGCTACCGCGATACTTGATGATCGCTGCATAGTTGGACTGCATGGTTTCATACTCCTTCGTGCCCTGCGTCGATTCGACTTCCGCCGTGAAGTGCGCCGGCACGACCTTGCCTGCGTCCGTTACCGTCCATCGGATGATCTGCGTGATGCCCTTGATCTGCTCGTAGCGCCGATTGATCCGGGCGATCTCGGCATCGCGCCGCCGCGCGGCATCGACGGCGCCGCCGGCTTGACTTTGCTGCGCCTGGGCCAGCTTGCGCTGGTTCTGCTCGATCATGTTCTGAATGCCTTGCGCACGATCCTGCAGATTCCCGATGGGCATGTATTCCTCGCCGCGCGTCATGTCGGAGAAGGAAGTGGCTCTTTCAGGCAACGGCGGCAAGCCAGCCTTCGCGCGCTCGGCAAGCTGCACCTTCTTGGCTTCAATCAGAGCCTGCGTCTCGCGAAGGCTTTTCTCGTAGGCTTCAATCGAGCCGGCCAGGGATTTGACATCCTGCTCCGCGAACATCTTGCTGGAATTCATGCGTATCGTGACCTGGTTGATATCGGCGGCTTTCACCTTGTCGATGGCCGTGCCGATGTCTTTCAGCACGCACCGGTATTCGACGACGCTGCGATTCGTCGCATCCTTGTCGGACTTCCAACTGGTTTTCTCGCAAGTGTCGCGCTTTTCCAATGCATTCCCATAGGTGAAATCCGGTTGTACGGCGATCTGCGCATTTTTGACCGTTTCCACCGACGCGTCGCCGCATCCTGCCAATACGGCACTCATTAATGCCAACACAATGTGAGTCTTCAGTTTCATATTTTTTGGATACCGCACGCGTTAAGGAGATCGTTTTATATCGGCATGCGCGCGCTTTTCTGAAGTGTCTTCTGGGGTGTCTTCTGAAGTATTCAAAGGATTTCATTCACAAAAAAGTCTCGAAAAAATTTCCCTGTTATCTCATCAACACACCGTTTTTCAAGCGTTCAAGGCAATCCCTCAAAAAAATAAAAATGGCATCGGACCAAGCGTCCGCCCGCCATTCGAAAGCGCCCCTCCCGCTCCTCCGATTTCCACGCCCCCCCCGCACACCTCCGCCACAAACCAATTCTTGACAAGTATTGTTTCAATGCCTATTATTTCATTAAACAAAATACATTTCCGTTAAACGGAATTATAAAAAAGAGAGGTGATTAGAAATAAACCATCGAAAAACCAACCAGGAGCTCAATGAAGCAGCACGCAAAACGGAAAACCGGGCTTCCGTCAGCCATGCACAAATCGTTATCAACAACAAAATCGATGCGCTCTCACTTGAAAATGCCATCGAACAAATACAAAAATTTCTGGAGACAGGACAATGAAAATTTCTACCATCGGGTTCGCGGTTCTCTGCACTTTTGCAGGTGTCGCGCAAGCGCAAACCAGCGTCACGGTCTACGGTTCGTATGACGCCGGTCTGCGCAACCTGACCAATGTCAACCGCGCGGGAAACAGCAAAACCAGCATCAGCTCGACCGGCACCTACGACTCCAATCGTCTCGGTTTCAGGGGCATCGAAGACCTCGGCGGCGGAACCAGCGTGCATTTCGACCTGGAAACGGGCTTCAACAGCGGTACCGGCGCGTTGGACAACACCGCCAACCTGCTCTTCAACCGCTATTCCTTCATCGGCGTCACCGGCAAGTACGGCACGGTCGACCTGGGCCGCAAATTCACGGTGGCGCATGATGTGATCTACGGCTATGACCCGTTCAACCTGAAATTCCTCAGCATCACGCTGGCCGGGCCGTCGACATCGTCGGCCGGCGCGCGCAACAGCAACGACATCATGTACATCGGCACGTTCGATGGCGTGACCGCGCGCGCGGAATATTCCCTGGGCGAACAGGCCGGCAGCGCCACCAACGGTTCGACGGAAGCAGTCGGCCTCAGTTACGCCCACGGCCCGATCAGCTTCGGCGGCGCATACACCAAGAAGAAAACTTCCGTGGTGCCGAACACCGCGCCGTATCTCGACTATGACCACTACACCGTCGGCGGCGCCTATACATTCGGCCCCTTCCGCGCGACAGCCGGTTATGTCAACGAGGATCAGAAAACCGTGGGCACCTTGGGCGATACCACCAATAAATACGCATGGGGCGGCCTGAATTACACGGTCAGTCCTACCGTTGCATTGACTACCGCCTATTACACCCTCAAAAACACCACGGCCGGCGTCGACGGCAAAAAGAACGTGGCGATGCTGGGCGGGATTTACTACCTCTCCAAGACGTTCTATTTCTACAGCGAAATCGACCGCACCAGCTACAAGGACGGTTACGTAACAAATCTGGCGCTGAACCCTACCGGGCACTCATCCCAGACCGGCCTTTCCGCCGGCATGGTCAAGTGGTTCTAGAGCGCATCCAGTCTCTTTGACCACCAGCCTGAACGCCGGCGGCACGCAGTCGACTGGATGAGAATCCGGCTTATCGAATCCATTGAAAATTTCGACTGAACATGGTTGGATGACGTCCCTGACGTCATCCAACATTTTTCGTTTTAAACCTAGCGGCAGGAGGATGGCAATGCACAGTTTCATCAACAAACACAATAGGGATTACTACGGCGGGGGCTTGATGCTCCTGTTCGGCGCCAGCGCGATCCGGGCCGGCCTGTCGTACCGGATCGGCACGCTGGTGCACATGGGCCCCGGCTTCTTTCCGCTCGCGCTTGGGGTGGTCCTGGCGCTGGTTGGCGTCGCAATCATGCTCGGCGCTGCGATGACGACGAGAGCGGCAACGACAGCGGCCATCACCCTGCCGGACGAGAAAGAAGAGAACCTGCCGCCGGAATGGCGCGGCTGGATCTGCATCTCGCTCTCCATCATCGCATTCGTGGTTTTCGGGCAATACGGCGGGCTGATCCCGGCGACCTTCGCGGTGGTCTTCATTTCCGCATTGGGCGATCGGCAGAATACCGTGAAGAGCGCATTCATTCTGGCGGCTGTGATGTGCGCCGTGTGCGTCGCGGTCTTCTCGTATGGCCTGCAAGTGCAGTTTCCGTTGTTTCAGTGGGGTTAAGCAATGATTTACCAGGCTTTGATGGATTTATGGAGCGGCTTCGGCGTTGCGCTCCAGCCGCATAATTTGATGTGGTCTTTTTTCGGCGTGCTGATCGGCAACCTGATCGGCGTGCTGCCGGGCATGGGCGCGCTGTCGGCGATTTCGATGCTGCTGCCGTTGACCTATACCATGCACGCGATTCCCGCGATC
>DASYCG010000006.1:0-48937 GCA_036500325.1 Herbaspirillum sp.
TTTATCTTCCGTCATCAATTTGTTCCAATGGCGCCAAAACGTGCGCAGGTGGTGCTCGTCGCTATTGAGCTGCATGCCGTCCTTGGCCATGCCGCGCGACATTTCCGACCACGGGTCGTCGCGCCAGTTGGCCAGGCCCTGTTGCACCAGTTCAAGCGCTTCAACATCGTCCGGCGTCGCAAAACCGCCGGGACCGTAGAAAGTCAGGAAGGCGTCGAGCCGGCGCGCGCGTGCCGATTCGCTTTCTTCCTTCGGACCGAGCGCCCAGGCCGTCACGTGCATGCGGGCGGCGCCATCCGGATAAAAGGTGCGGATGGTGACGGAGGAACCGTCGTTGATCACCAGATTAGGGAAGATCACCAGATTGCGGTTGGTATCGGCAACGCGGGTGGCGCGTTCCGGACCCAGGCGTTCGACCAGCTCGGCGCGGATCACGTCGATTTCCGCTTTGGCTTCCTCCCCGAACAGGGGAATCCATTTGGCGACCGGCCGGCCGCGGAAGTTTTCGTTGTCTGTGGTGAAGTGGCCGTTGCCCAGGTCGATCGCGTAACCCTTGGTCGGCAGCACCAGGCCGGCCTCCTTGGGTTGCTCGACCACCACGCCGGAATTCTTCATGAAATTGAGCCAGGTCGAATGCGTGGTCGGCAGGTGGTAATCGTCCACGCTGTTTTCGACCATCAGCTTCCAGTTGGCTTCGACGTCGTATTCCTGCGTGCCTTCGATCACTTCCATGGTGTTGGATGGCGATTGATCGATGACCAGGTCGATGTATTCGGTAGCGCGGCCCAGATAATCGGCCAGCGATACGATATCTTTGTCGAGAGACAAGAACCAGAAGCCGCGATAAGACTCGAAGCGGGCCGGCTTTTTCAGGCCGAGTTCCACTTTGTCGAAATGTTCGCCGTAGGCATCGTCGCCGGGAACGCCGCCCAGCGTGCCGTCGTTCTTGTAGCTCCAGCCGTGATAGACGCAGAAGAAACGGCGTGCATTGCCTTTCGGCTGGGTGCAAACGGTAGCGCCGCGATGGCGGCAGGTGTTGAAGTGACATTGCACGGCGCCGCTGGCGTCCCGGACGAAAATCACAGGACGGCCGGCTACGCGGCGCGTGACGAAATCGCCTGGTTTCTGGAGCTCCGACTCGTGCCCGACGTAAATCCAGCACTTGGAAAAGACCCGTTCCATTTCGTCCTGCAAAATCTGCTCGGAGACATGCACCTCGCGGTTCAGCATGAACACCTTGCGTTCGTTGTCGTCAACAATGTAAGGAAGTTTATCGGTCATGGAGAATGGTTTCCGTAGAGGGGTAATTGCAAAAAATTATACAACACAATTATCGCTATGTGAGATTTTTGAAATAACAAAGTGTGTCAAATTTAACTATCTCACACGGCATTCCTATACATAAATGAGTGCCTTACCGCGACTTACTAGATAAATTTAATGATTTTGCGTTGCAGCAAAATCGTTATTTGATAATTAAAATATGCAAAAATATCGGTAAATTGCTCATCTTAAGAGCCTAAGATAGCGAACATGGCAGCTATAATTGCCTCCAATTTCAGGGGCGTTGCCTTGTCCGGTCTACTCTTTTCTCTCAATTCTTTGCTAACTTTGCGGAGCCTATGGCAAATACCGATGCGCAAAACAGCCTGACCAAAATGGTTTCGGTGCTGGACATGATCGAGGAAAGCACTGCAGGTCTGACGTTCGAACAAATGCTGGAGGGCATGAAACTCTCGCGCGCGACCCTGTATCGCTATATTCGCGTCCTGTCGGAAGCCGGCCTGATTGTCTCCCTGCCCAACTTCGGTTATACGCTCGGTCCGCGCGTGGCCGAACTCGATCTGAAAATGCGCACGCAAGACCCATTGATTGCCGCCAGCATGCCGGTGATGCGGGAGCTGGCGCGCACGGTGCCCGGTGTGGTGCTGCTGTGCAGAAAGTATCGCGATAAGGTGCTTTGCGTGCATCAGGAAGGTTCCAACCCAAGCTTTCGAAGCGGTTACCAACGCGGCCAGGACCGGCCTCTATTCAGAGGTTCGGCTTCACGCATCATTCTTGCCTACGCCGATGCGCGCGCGGTGGCGCGTCTGTATGCCGAACGCAGCGACGAATTCGCCCAGGCGGAACTGGGTAGCACGCTGGAAGAAGTCAAAGCCAGGCTGGCGCAGATCCGGCATGCCGGCTGGGACACGACCACCGCGCAAATCACGCCTGGCGTCACCGGTATCGCCGCGCCGCTGTTCGACAGCAAAGGCACGATTGCCGGCAGTTTAAGCGTCACGCTCAGCGCGACTTCCTTGAAGCCGGGCGACATGGAACAGCTCTCCGAACGTATCAAGCTATGCGCCGGCATCGTCTCGCGCGCCATTTCGCAACCATCGTTATCGGGGAAATAAATCGGGCGGATTGGCGTAAAAAAACCCCGCAATTCGAATTGCGGGGTTTTTTGTCATTGTGCCGGGACGATTAACGGTGGTTAATAGCGATTAACGGCAGCGTCTCACCCAGTGGCCATGTTCACGCCAGCTGCGGCAGACCGGATGGTGATGGTAGTGGTGATGCCTCCAGCCCCGATTATGATGGTAATTGCCGGCGTAGGCCGGTGCTACCGAACCCAGCGTGCCGACTGCAAGCGCGAGTGCAAATAGAATTTTTTTCATGAAGCTCTTTCAGTGAAGGTAAGGTATTTAGCGTGGCGCCATCGCATGGAAAGATCGCACCTGCACGGTATTTTAACTGTTGGGATTTATGACAACTGTCATGTTACCTAGTTCACTGATGCAGAATTTAGTTTCAAAGGCGTACAAAATTTACGCTATCGATACATGTGCCGGATCTCGGCGCGCGCTTATTTTCCAATACAGAATCGCGAAAAAATCACGCCCAGCAAATCGTCCGGCGTGAACTTGCCGGTAATGCTGCTGAGCCGTTCCTGCGCCAGCCGCAGTTCTTCGGCGAACAATTCCAGCTTCTGATCTTCGGCGTGATGCGACAAGGCCGCGTGCTCGGCAGCGCGATCGAGATGGTCGCCGGCACGCTTGAGCGCAATCATATGCCGCTCGCGCGCCAGATAAGGCGACTCGGTGGTTTGCCGCCATCCGGCTATCCGCAGCAATTCGCCGCGCAATAAATCGATGCCGGTGCGCTCGGCGGCCGATAGATAAATGTGGGTCGCATCGGTCATGATATCGACCGCAGGCTTATGCCCGGAACGATCGATTTTGTTCCATATTCTGATGACCGGCACGTTCTCCGGAAAACGTGTCATGATCTTTTCGTCGGCACGGGTCGGGCCGCGGTCGGCATCCAGCATGTGCAGGATGACGTCGGCTTTCGCCACTTCGGCCCAGGTCCGTTCGATGCCGATCCGCTCTACCTCATCCGGTCCTGCGCCGTCTGCCTCGGATTCGCGAATGCCGGCGGTATCGATGATGTTGAGCGGAATGCCTTCGATCTGAATGGTTTCCGTTACCTTGTCGCGCGTGGTGCCGGCAATCGGCGTGACAATCGCCACATCGGCTCCGGCCAGGACATTCAGCAGCGATGATTTGCCGACGTTCGGCTGGCCCGCCAACACCACATTGAGGCCGTCTCGCAGCAACGCGCCCTGCGCCGCCTGCGCAAAAACCTGCGCCAGCGTTTCGCGAATGCCGGCCAATTGACCGCGCGCGTCGGACTGCTCCAGAAAATCGATTTCTTCTTCGGGAAAATCCAGCGTGGCTTCCACCAGCATGCGCAAGTTGGTGACTTGCGCGACCAATGCATGCACTACACGGGAAAAATCGCCGGACAACGATGCCGATGCCGACTTGGCAGCCGCTTCGGTCGTTGCGTCGATCAGGTCCGCCACTGCCTCGGCCTGCGCCAGATCCAGCTTGTCGTTGAGGAAAGCGCGTTGCGTGAATTCGCCCGGCTGCGCCAGACGCAAATCGATTTCGCTGCCGGCTTCCAGGCAACGCGCCAGCAGCATCTGCAATACCACCGGGCCGCCGTGTCCCTGCAATTCAAGCACGTCTTCACCGGTGTACGAATGCGGCGCTTTGAAGTAGATCGCCAAACCCTGGTCGATGGTGCTGCCGTCGGCGCGCAAGAATGGCAGATAGGTGGCGTGACGCGCTTGCATCTGCTCCGGCTGCCTGCCGCATACTGCGGCGATCACAGGCCACAAATTTTTCCCGGACAAGCGCACAACGCCGATACCGCCACGTCCGGGCGCGGTGGCAATGGCTGCAATGGGTGATGCATCGATACTCATATTGTTTTAATTCTCTCCGAACCGGTCGGCAGTAATAAAAAAGCCCGTCGGCAAATCATGCCACGGGCTTTTTCGACAAACAAGAAGCGCACCGTTATTTGGTGGTTTTAGCTTTCAGATTTTTGGTAATCACGTATTGCTGTGTGATCGACAGCACATTGTTGACGACATAGTACAGCACCAGACCCGACGGGAAGAAGAAGAACATGACCGAAAATGC
The DNA here is from genome assembly GCA_036500325.1 of Herbaspirillum sp. GTDB lineage: Bacteria > Pseudomonadota > Gammaproteobacteria > Burkholderiales > Burkholderiaceae_D > Herbaspirillum. The sequence continues at coordinate 4,479 of DASYCG010000006.1, forward strand.
GATCGGCATGAACATCATCACTTTGGCCTGGATCGGATCCGGCGGCGCTGGGTTCAGGCGCGTCTGGATGAACATCGAAACCGCCATCAGCACCGGCAAGATGTAAAACGGATCGGGTGCGGTCAGATCGTGAATCCAGCCCAGCCATGGCGCATTGCGCATTTCAACGCTGCCCAGCAACACCCAGTACAGAGAAATGAAGACCGGAATCTGCACCACGATCGGCAGGCAGCCGCCGAGCGGGTTGATCTTCTCGGTTTTATATAACTGCATCATTTCCTGGTTGGTCTTTTGCGTGTCGCCTTTATTGCGATCGCGAATCGACTGCATCTTCGGCGCCACGGCCTTCATCTTGGCCATGCTGCGATAGCTGGCAGCCGACAGTGGGAAGAAGAACAGTTTGATCAGCATGGTCAGCAGGATGATGGTCCAGCCCCAGTTGCCGACGATGGCGTGGATATACGTCATCAGCCAGAAGATCGGCTTGGCGATGATTGTCAGCCAGCCATAATCCTTGACCAGTTCCAGGCCCGGCGCGGTGCGCTCCAGCACGGCGGACTCTTGCGGACCGGAATACAGTGCCGAATCCATCGTGGCGCTGGCGCCGGGAGCGATCGTGCCCATCGGCAGAATGGTGCCTACCGAGTACAGGTTATCGGCCACTTTCCTGGTGAAGATTTCACGTTCTACGCCGGCCGGCGGAATGATGGCCGAGACAAAATAATGCTGCACCAGAGCGATCCAGCCGTTGTCGGCCTTGGTCGCGTGCTGATCCTTGGTGGTGCCGATCTTCTCGAACGCCAGCTTCTGGAATTTGTCGGCATCGGTGTAGACCGTCGGGCCGGTGAACGTGCTGTAGAAATGCGATTCGCCGCCCGGCTTGTTACCGTCGCGCAGCAATTCCAGGTACAGCGACGGTGCAATCGGCGCGCCGCTGGTGTTGGTTACCGTGTGCTTCAGGTTGATGTTGTAGTCGCCGCGCTTGAAGGTATAAGTCTTGGTCAGCTTGACGCCGTTCTGTTCCGACTCCAGCACCAGTTGCATCGATTTGCCATCGCCCAGCGTGCGTACGCCCGGTTCCGCGACAAAGACCGATTTGTGATTCGGGAATGGGCCGCCGAGCAAACCGGTATCGGCCAGATAGGTGTGTTCCGGTGTGGAATTGAACAGCACCAGATTGGTGGTCGGATCGACCGTATCTTTGTGCTTCAGCAATTCCAGGCGCCGCAATTCGCCGCCGATGGTGTCGATGTCGACTTTGACGACGTCGGTGGTAATGGTGATGATTTCACCCTTGGCCGGGGCGTCGCCGCCGACGATGTTGGCAGGCGAACCTGGAACGCTGCTTTGCGGCGTGGCTGAGCTGGTCGAGACATTGGCGCTGGCATTGTTGCCGGCGCCCGAGGCGCCGGCCGCGGCGGGCTTGACCTCTTGCGTTGTATTCGGGAAAAACATCGATGGATTGCCGTTATGACGCTGCCAGTTGTCCCAAAGGATCAACAGCGACAACGAAAACACAACCCACAGCACGGTACGTTTAATGTCCATAAATGTATTTAGTAATAATTCAGGAGTGGCTACAACCGTCGGCGGTTGTAGATGAAGTTGTCTGGGACAAAACGGAAGCAGTACTAGAAACAGCGGAAACAGCAGAAGCGGTAGCAGCAGAGCCGGCGGCAGGCACCGGATCGCACCCGCCCGGATGCCATGGATGGCATTTGCACAGGCGTTTGGCCGCCAGCACACTGCCGCTCCAGGCGCCATGCACCGCAATCGCTTCGGCGGCGTAGCTGGAGCAGGACGGGTAAAAACGGCAACGCTGGCCGAGATATGGGCTAAGACCCAATTGGTAAGCGCGAATCAGCAATAACAGCGGTTTTTTCATGATGCCTGGCTGGTTGGCGCTATGGTTGGCGCCAGCGCCGCGATTGCCGTGGCCATCGCAGGCGCAGCCGCCTGTAGCAGTTGCGTCAGTTCGACGCGCAAGGCGGTCTTCAGATTAGCAGTAACAGCCGGCCCGCTTTTGGCATTCACCGGTTTGGATAGGCGAACGATGCAATCGACTGCCGGCAATACGCTTTGCCGGAATAATTCCCGCGTAGCGCGTTTGACGGCATTGCGCGTGACGGCGCGTGGCGCAAAGCGTTTTGCGACCACAACGCCCAAACGGGCCTTGGCTAACTGATTGGCGCGCGCATACAACACAAAATGTGCCGTGCGCTGGATGGGGCGCAAACGAAAAACGGATGAAAACTCATCCGTTTTAACGATCCGCTGGTCGCGCGCGTAAGCCCTGGAAAGATTGGTAAGTTTTGTCACGCAATCCTGGTCCTTAACCTGATCCTCAACCTTGTACGGCTACTACCGCTGACTTGAATGACTATACGGCCAAACGTTTGCGGCCTTTGCCACGGCGTGCATTGATTACTGCACGGCCGCCACGGGTTGCCATACGTGCGCGGAAGCCGTGGGTACGCTTACGGCGTACGACGGAAGGTTGGTAGGTACGTTTCATTATGGTCTCGCTAATCAGCTAAAATAAATCGGAATCATTGCCACGGGCTCATGTCACGGGTCATGCCACATCCATGCCACAGTTCACATTCCACCGCTCAACGCCAAACAGGTCACAGATGCAAGGTTTGCAAGGTTTTTGAAAACCTCAGAGCGAAAGTGCAATCTGATGGATGGTGAACCTTGGATTAGAACGCATTTTCTACTTGCCTGTCAATGACTTACTGGCCTTCCATCGTTGTTCTTAGCGGCTTTTTACCTAGTTTTTTCCCTGCTGCCGGTATCAACTGCTGTAAACCCGGCCCGGACTAAGCATCCGCAGCCGATCTGTTGCTAATTTACAAATTCGGCGACAACCAGCGTTCCACATCCAGCTTGTCCACGCCGCGCCGTTTTGCCATATCGCTGACCTGATCGTCGCCGATCTTGCCGACGACAAAGTATTTCGATGCCGGATGCGCAAAATAGAAACCCGATACCGATGCCCCCGGCGCCATGGCAAACGATTCGGTCAGCATCATGCCGATCTCATCGCATTGCAGTTCTGCGAACATTTCTTTCTTGACCGTGTGTTCCGGGCAGGCCGGATAACCCGGCGCCGGACGGATACCGACGTATTTCTCGGCGATTTCATCGGCCGGCGACAATCGCTCATCGGCAGCATAGCCCCACAAATCCTTGCGAACCCGTTCGTGCAGGTATTCGGCAAACGCCTCGGCCAGACGATCGGCCAGCGATTTCAGCATGATCGAGGAGTAATCGTCATGCGCGTCTTCGAAGCGCTTTTCGTATTTTTCGATGCCGATGCCGCTGGTGACCGCAAACATCCCGATGTAATCGGCAATGCCGGACGACTTCGGTGCGATGAAATCGGCCAGGCATTGATTCGGCCGGGCCACGCCGTCGATCACCGGCTTTTCGGTCTGCTGGCGCACGCCGTAATAGGTAAACGCCACCGCGCTGCGGGTGTCGTCGGTATACACCTCGATATCGTCGTCGTTGACGCTATTGGCCGGCAGCAGCGCCACCACGCCGTTGGCGGTCAGCCAGCGGCCGTCGACGACCTTTTTCAGCAAGGCCTGGCCTTCTTCGAATACTTTGGTGGCTTCCACGCCGACCACTTCATCCTTCAAAATGGCCGGATACGGACCCGCCAGATCCCAGGTCTGGAAGAACGGGCCCCAGTCGATATAGTCCGCCAGCGCATTCAGATCGACATTCTTGAAGAAACGGCGGCCGATGAATTTCGGTTTGCGCGGCGCAAATTCCAGTTTGCTCTTGTTGGCGCGCGCCGCCGCCAGCGGCAGCAACGGCACGGTTTTCTTATTGGCGTGCTGGATCCGGATACGTTCGTAATCGGTCGCAATTTCGGCGATGTACTGATCGCGGGTCTCCGGCGTCAGCAGCGACTGCGCCACCGAAACCGAACGCGACGCATCCGGCACATACACCACCGGGCCTTCATAGTTGTGCGCGATCTTGACCGCCGTATGCGCACGCGAAGTGGTGGCGCCGCCGATCAGCAGCGGCGTCTTCAAGCCGCGGAAATGGGGATCGCGCTGCATTTCTTTGGCGACATACGCCATTTCTTCCAGCGACGGCGTGATCAGGCCGGACAAGCCGATGATGTCGGCATTCTCTTCCTTGGCTTTGGCCAGGATTTCCGAACACGGCACCATCACGCCCATGTTCACCACTTCGAAGTTATTACATTGCAGCACCACCGACACGATGTTTTTGCCGATGTCATGCACGTCGCCCTTGACCGTGGCGATCACAATCTTGCCCTTGGGCTTGCTGACCACGCCGGTCTCTTCCTGCAACAGGCGCTTTTCTTCTTCGATGAACGGGATCAGATGCGCCACCGCCTGTTTCATCACGCGCGCCGATTTGACCACCTGCGGCAAGAACATTTTGCCCTGGCCGAACAGGTCGCCGACGATATTCATGCCGTCCATCAGCGGGCCTTCGATCACATGGATTGGGCGACCGCCGTTGCCCAGCAATTCTTGTCGCGCCTCCTCGGTATCTTCAACAATCCACTGTGTAATGCCCTGCACCAGCGCATGCGCCAGCCGCTGCTGGACGGTGCCGCCGCGCCATTCCAGCGTGGCTTCCTCTTTCTTGTCGCCGACCTTCAGCGTCGAGGCGATTTCGATCATGCGCTCGGTCGAATCTTCGCGCCGGTTCAGCACCACGTCTTCGACCCGCTCGCGCAATTCGGCCGATAAATTATCGTAGACGCCGACCATGCCGGCATTGACGATACCCATGGTCATGCCGGCCTTGATCGCGTGGTACAGGAAAACGGTGTGGATCGCTTCGCGCGCCGGGTCGTTGCCGCGGAAACTGAAGCTGACGTTGGAGACGCCGCCGCTGATCTTGGCATGCGGCAAATTGTCGCGAATCCAGCGGGTTGCATTGATGAAATCGACCGCGTAATTATTATGTTCTTCGATGCCGGTGGCGATGGCGAAAATGTTCGGATCGAAAATGATGTCTTCCGGCGGAAACCCGACCGTATCGACCAGCAAACGGTAGGCCCGTTCGCAGATTTCGATCTTGCGCTGGAAGGTATCGGCCTGGCCTTTTTCATCGAAGGCCATCACGATGACGGCCGCGCCGTAGCGGCGGCACAATGCGGCGTGATGCAGGAACTGCTCTTCGCCTTCCTTCATCGAAATCGAGTTGACGATGGATTTTCCCTGCACGCATTTCAGGCCCGCTTCGATCACCGACCATTTGGAAGAGTCGATCATCACCGGCACGCGAGCGATGTCGGGCTCGGATGCGATCAGATTCAGGAAGCGCGTCATCGCCGCGACCGAATCGAGCATCGCCTCATCCATATTGATGTCGATGATCTGGGCGCCGTTTTCGACCTGCTGGCGCGCAACGGCCAGGGCTTCGTCGTATTGCTCATTGAGGATCAGCCGGGCGAATGCCTTGGAGCCGGTGACGTTGGTGCGCTCGCCGACGTTGACGAACAGCGAATCGGCATCGACCGTGAACGGCTCCAGACCGGACAGACGCAACGCAGTAGGCACTTCCGGCACCACCCGCGGCGCGATGCGCGCTACGGTGTCGGCAATCGCCTTGATATGCGCCGGCGTGGTGCCGCAGCAACCGCCGGCCACGTTGACGAAGCCGCTTTCGGCAAAATCCTTCAGCAGCGAAGAGGTGACATCCGGCGTCTCGTCGAAACCGGTATCGCTCATCGGATTGGGCAGGCCGGCGTTCGGATAAATACAGACGAAGGTGTCGGCGATTTTGGATAATTCTTCGGCATACGGACGCATCAGCGCCGCGCCCAGCGCGCAGTTCAGGCCGACCGTCAGCGGCCTGGCGTGGCGGATGGAATTCCAGAAAGCAGGCACCGTCTGGCCCGACAAAATACGGCCCGAGGCATCGGTGACAGTCCCGGAAATCATGATCGGCAGACGCTTGCCGGATTCCTCGAAGTAGGTATCGACGGCGAACAGCGCGGCCTTGCAATTGAGCGTATCGAAGATGGTTTCGACCAATAGCACGTCGGCGCCGCCTTCGACCAGTGCGCGGGTCTGCTCAAGATAGGCGGCCGCGAGTTGGTCGAAGGTGACATTGCGCGCTGCGGGATCGTTGACGTCGGGAGAAATCGACGCGGTCTTGGGTGTCGGCCCGAGTGCGCCGGCGACGAAACGCGGCCGATCCGGCGTGGAATATTTGTCGCAGGCCGCGCGCGCCAATTTGGCCGACGCCAGATTCATCTCATAGGCCAGATGCGCCATGTGATAGTCGTCCTGGGCCACGCTGGTGGCGCCGAAGGTATTGGTTTCGATCAGATCGGCGCCGGCTGCCAGATATTGTTCGTGAATTTCCTGGATGACATGCGGCTGGGTCAGGCTCAGCAACTCGTTATTGCCTTTGACGAACAGTTCGCGCCCCGGACCTTTGAAGTCGATAAAGCGGCCCTGCGGACCGCCACGGTAATCCTCTTCCGTCAGCTTGTATTGCTGAATCATGGTGCCCATTGCGCCATCCAGGATCAGGATGCGTTTGGACAGCAGATCGCGCAGCAGCGATTCGGTGGCGGAAGTGGTTTCGTGCTTCATTTGATTATCTTTTTAAAATCTTTGTGGATGTGTTTCGGGTCAGCGCCGAAGCCCGGATTTTACCAGCTAGGCAAACGTCGCATGCTCCAGCGGGAAACCCTTGATGAATTCGACCGCCGGCAGGCGCTTGCCGCCGGCTTTCTGCAATTCAAGCAATTCGAGCACGCCGTCGCCGCAGGCGACCAGCACGCCATCGTGCCCATTGGCTGCCAATACGGCACCGGGCGCTGCGTTGCTGGGTGCCGGCACGGCGCGCGCCTGCCAGATCTTGACCGTTTGCCCTTCGCATTGGCCGGTGGCGCCCGGGAACGGGTTGAAAGCGCGGATTCTGCGGGCCAACACAGCGGCCGGCATGTTGAAATCCAGCGCGGCTTCTTCCTTGGCGATCTTGGCGGCGTACGTGACGCCGAGTTCGGGCTGAATCCGCGGCGCCGGCAGCACGCCGCGTTCAAGCTGTCCGATCGCGTCCACGATCAATGCAGCGCCCAGCGCCGCCACCTTATCGTGCAGCGTTGCCGTGGTGTCGTCTTCGGCGATCGGCAATTGCCCCGACAACAACATCGGCCCGGTATCCAGACCGGCCTCCATTTGCATGATCGTTACGCCGGTGAACGGGTCGCCGGCTTCGATCGCCCGATGGATCGGCGCCGCGCCGCGCCAGCGCGGCAATAGGGAGCCGTGAATGTTGATACAGCCGTAACGTGGAATCTGCAACACGCTGGGCGGCAAAATCAGGCCGTAGGCGGCGACCACCATGACATCGTGCGGCGTGGCGTGCAATAAATCATGCGCTTGCTGTGCAACTTCGGGATACTTGCCGTCCAGCCGCAGCGACACCGGCTGCGCCACCGGCGTATGGTGCGCCAGCGCACATTGCTTCACCGGGGAAGCATGCAATTGCATGCCGCGGCCGGCGGGACGATCCGGCTGGCTCAGCACCAGGGTGATTTCATGGCCCGCATCGTAGAGCGCATTGAGTGCGGTAACGGCAAATTCGGGCGTGCCGGCAAAAATAATTTTCATCGTGGGATTGTAGAGCAGGATCGCCGGCGATGGCGCACCGGCGCCGGCGATCTTATTGATGTTTAACGATATCTATTGAACAGCTTTACAGCCGCTTGCGTGCCTTGAGCGGCGCGTTGGCGAAGGCCCGATCGTATAACCAATTCGGCAACAACCGTAAAAATTTGGCGGCGATGCCCATCTGCCATGGAATCACGCGGTAGCTGTCGCCGGCCGCGATCGCTGCCGCGGCACGTGCCGCAAACCGCTCCACATGCATCAGGAAGGGCATGCCGTAAACATTGCCGCGCGTCATCGGCGTATCGATATAACCGGGAGCAATCGTCACCACTTTGATACCGCTGGCGCGCAACTCGACGCGCAGCGATTCGCAATAAGCGATGACTGCGGCCTTGGACGCGCAATACCCGCCCGCGCCCGGCAAGCCGCGGATACCTGCCACGCTGCCGATGCCTACCAAGCGCAACCGGCAATCGCCGGCTTGTTCAGGCGCAGCCGCTTTCATCGCTGCTATGAACGGTGAGAATGTCGCCACCGTCGCGGTGACATTGGTCGCCAGAATTTGCGCGAAGACCTCGGTATCCTCCGCATATTCGGTCAGGGTGCCATGGGAAATACCGGCGTTTGCAATCACGATATCGACCGTGCCGCCGCGCAGAAAATCGGCGGCGGCAACGGCCAGCGCCCGATGGTCGTTGACGTCTACTGCATACAAGCGATGCTGCGCTGCGCCGGGCAAACTATCGCGCAGGCCTTCCAGCACTTCCTGCCGCCGCGCCACCAGCCCGAGGACTGCGCCCTGCTGCGCATAATGCCGCACCAGGGCTTCCCCTATGCCGCTGGAAGCGCCGGTGATAAATATTCGCTGCATGGTTTTCTCCAATGAAAAAAGCCCGCGCTTTCGCAAGCGGCGGGCTTTTACAACGTATTGTTCGATGCTTACTCGATGCTTATTTCTTGGCGATCTTGTCCGCAGCGGCTTTCAATACCAGGGCATCCATCACTTGCAGCGACGCTGCCTGCTGCATGGATTCAGGCTGGTTCGCCATGCTGGCGCCGGCAATCGAAGGCGATGTGACGTAATGGCCGCCGATAGCGATCATCGGTACGCCATCGACTTTGTAGGATTCCTGCAATTGCGAAGCGCGGCGGACCTTGGTCTGGATGCCGAATGAGTTGTACAAGTCGATAAACGCTTTTTTGTCGATGCCCTGCTTGACGACGAAAGCCAGAATCGTGTCATCGGTATCGATCGTCTGGCGATCGACATGGATAGCGCGGAATATCTTCGGATTCATTTCGCCGGCCTTGCCCATTGCTTCCAGCGCGTAGTAAAGCTTTTGCTGCGGCACGAACGATTCGCGGAAAGCGACCGGTACTTGCTTGAATACGATCTTGTCGCCCTGCTTCTTGACCCAGGCGCTGAGCGCCGGATCGAAGGCTGCGCAATGCGGGCAGCTATACCAGAAGAATTCGGTCACTTCGACCTTGTTGCCGGATTCCGTCGGCTGCGCCGGTTGCAATAAACGATAGTCGGTTCCGTCTTGCGGATTGGCAGGAGAGGCAGTCGCGGTCAGCGCTGCAAATGCCAGACTCATCACGACGCATGCCTGTTTAAGAAAACGCATAAGCAAAGTCCTTTCTTTTTAGTCGGTTAATGTACAGATAATTATTTAAGCGCAGCCGGACTTTTATTTAGGAATCCGCACCAGTGCCGCATCGACGCTGTTTTCAGCCAATTTGGCGCGCACGCGATTCATTGCATCGAGTTGCGCGTATGGACCCAGGCGCACCCGGTACAGGGAACCGTTATCGGATTGCTTTTCGCTGACCCTTGCTTCCATGCCCAGCAACGCCAATTTGGCGCGTGCATTTTCAGCATCGGCCTGATCGCGGAAAGCGCCGGCCTGCAGGTAATAAATCCATTTATCGTCGCCATCGACTTTCGGCGTTGTTGTGCTGGTGCTGCTGACCTGATTTTTCGGCTCGGCAGTATCGGCGGCCTTGGCCGGGGTTGGGACTGGCGCCGGCACCGCAGGCACTACCGGCGGAACGCCTGCTGCCTGGCCATCGGTCGCCGGCGCTGTGCCGGCTTCCGCTTTGGCCTGATCCCGGGCCGCCTGGCGGGCTGCTTCCTTGCTACCGTACATGAGCTTGTTCGGGTCTGCAATCTGATTCGCCGCCGGATCCGGCGTGCGCTCGGGCCTGAGCGTCTTGCCGTTGGTAAAGGGAATCGGCGATTTGGTGATCATCAGCGCCACTACCACGGCAATGCCGAGACCGATGACCAGACCGACGATAATACCGAGGAACGTACCGCCTTGCTGGCGTCTGTTGCTATGACGAATATTCATTGTTGCGCGTATCTCGGGGGTCTCGGATGTTTGTTTCATAACGTTGCTGTGATTCTTGCGTGATCTTACCTTGATTCTTACTGCGGCTCTTACTTCAACTCTTGCTTCGGCTCTTGCAGCGTTTCGTTGCGCATCATTCTGGACGGCGCGGAAACACCGATCAGCGCCAGTCCATTGCGCAGCACCTGACGGGTTGCGCACATCAATGCCAGTCGCGCCATCCTGGTCGCAATATCGTCAACCAGCACGCGTTCCGCATTGTAGTAGCTATGCAGCTCGCCCGCCAGATCGCGTAGATAAAACGCAACCTGATGCGGCCCCAGTTCTTCCAGCGCATGCGCCAGCGCTTCCGGATATTCCGCCAGTTTAGCTAGCAGGGAGGCCTCGCGCGGCGCTGTCAACGGCGACAAATCCGTCACCGCGCCCAGTGTTGTTTCATCGCCGCCCCATTGCGCCAGAACGGAACAGATACGGGCGTGTGCGTACTGTACGTAGTACACCGGGTTTTCATCCGACTGGGCCACCGCCAGATCGACATCGAATACGAATTCGGTATCGGCCTTGCGTGAAATCAGGAAGAAGCGCACGGCGTCGCGGCCGCGGGTGAGATCGCGCGCGGGCGCTGCCGCACCTTCGGTTGCGCCATCCGTATCGTCGTCCATGCCGCAGGACCACTCGATCAGATCGCGCACCGTTACATAAGAGCCGGCGCGTTTGGAGATTTTGACTTCTTCACCGTTCTTCATCACGGTGACCATCTTGTGCAAGACGTAATCCGGATAGCCTTGCGGAATGCCGATATTGACCGCTTGCAGACCCGCGCGCACACGGGCGACGGTGCCGTGGTGATCGCTGCCCTGCACGTTGATGACCTTGCCGAAACCGCGCTGCCATTTGACGATGTGATACGCCACATCCGGCACAAAGTAGGTAAACGTGCCGTCCGACTTGCGCATGACGCGATCTTTATCGTCGCCGTAATCCGTCGTGCGCAGCCATAAAGCGCCCTCTTCTTCAAAGGTTTTGCCGGCCTTGATCAGCGCATCGACCGTGGCGGCGACTTTGCCGTCGCTGTAGAGCGAGGATTCCAGATAATAATTGTCGAATTTGACCCCGAAGGCCTGCAGATCGAGATCTTGCTCGCGCCGCAGATACGCTACCGCAAAACGGCGGATCGCATCCAGATCGTCGGCATTGGCGTTGGCGCCGACTACCGCGCCATCGCTGCCGGCGATGCTCTTGCCGGCCAGAAAGTCGTTTGCGATATCGGCGATATAGTGACCGTTATAAGCCGTTTCCGGCCAACCGGGCTGGCCCGGATTGATGCCTTTGGCGCGCGCCTGTACCGATAAAGCCAGATTGGCGATCTGCACGCCGGCGTCGTTGTAATAAAACTCGCGGGTCACTGCATAACCTTGCGCCTCGAATAGCGACGACAATGCATCGCCCAACGCGCCCTGCCGGCCATGGCCGACATGCAAGGGGCCGGTCGGGTTGGCCGACACGAATTCGATCAGGACTTTTTTACCGTTGCCTGCATTGCTCTTGCCGAAATCGACGCCGGCAGCCAGCACGGTCTTGACGACAGCTTGCTTGGCGGCAGCGGCAATCCGCAGATTAATGAAACCGGGGCCGGCAATTTCGGCCGCGTCGATCAGTCCGGCGCGGTCAGGTTGCGCCATCAATGCATCAACGATCGCCTGCGCCAATTCGCGCGGATTCTTTTTCAGGGGCTTGGCGATTTGCATCGCGATATTGCAGGCGACATCGCCATGCGATGGATCGCGCGGACGCTCCAGCGTGACGGTCGGCGCCAGATCGGTGCCGGCCAGCAAGGGTTGCAGCGCGGCTTTAAAGAGTTCGGTGATGCGATGTTTTTGTTCAGCGAGCATGTATGTGTGGCGCGGACGCAGCCGCGCACTGGACCAATTGCAAATAGCGGATTATACCGGCTTGTGGCAGGCCGAAGTAGCCTTCGATATGGCTTCAGATATCGACAGGATCGACTTCCAGCGACCATTTTGCACGCGTACGGGTTTGACGCAGCAACGCCAGCCATTCTTTCAGGAATGCCTGCAAGGCCGGGCGCGATGCCGATTCGATCAATAACTGCGCACGGTCGACATTGGCGACACGCGTCATTGTCATCGGGATCGGATCGTTGATGGTGATGCCTTCGTGTACCAGGCAAGTCGCGGCATCTTGCAAAAATGCCAGGGCGATAGCGAGTTCCTTCGCTTCGGCGCGCAGCAGCGCCTGATAGAGATAGGGCGGCAACGCCGCCTGTTCGCGCTCCTCAAGCAGCGCACCGGCGAAACCGTCGTAATCGTGTGCAATCACAGAAGCGTACAGCGGGTGGTGAATGTAACGGCTCTGGATCAACACCTCGCTGGCGCTGCCGCCCTCTTTCCGGGCGGCGCGGCCGGCGCGGCCTGCAACTTGCATCAGTTGCGCAAACAAGCGTTCGCCGGCGCGGTAATCCTGGGAAAACAGGGCGGTATCCGGATTCAACACGCCAACCAGTGTCAGGTTTTTAAAGTCATGCCCTTTAGCGACCATCTGGGTGCCGATCAGGATGTCGACTTCGCCCCGATGCACGCTATCGAACGCCGCTTGCGCGCTGCCTTTGCGGCGGGTCGAATCGGCATCGATGCGCAGGATGCGCGCAGACGGGAATAACTGCTGCAATCCTTCTTCCACGCGCTGGGTGCCGCGCCCCAGCGGTTGCAGATCGGCATTGCCGCAGGTCGGGCAATGCTTGGGTATCCGTAATTCGAGGCTGCAATGATGGCAGCGCAAGCGATGTTCCGGCTTGTGCAGGACCATGAACGAGGTACAGCGCGTGCAATTGCTGACCCAGCCGCAGGCATCGCAACTGAGCACCGGGGCATAACCGCGCCGGTTCAGGAACAGCAGCGATTGCTCGCCGCGCGCCAGGCGCTGTTTGAGCGCGGAAACCAGCGTCGAAGTCAGGCCGTCGGATGGCTTGTCGCGCTCCATATCGATCAGACGCACCTTCGGCAAGACCGCGTCCTGGACCGCGCGCTGGCGCAATTCCAGTTTGCGATAACGCCCGGTTTGCGCATGCTGCCAGCTTTCCAGCGAAGGCGTGGCCGAACCCAGCACAATCGGGATACTCAACTGGTGCGCACGCCACACCGCCAGATCGCGCGCCGAATAACGCAAGCCTTCCTGCTGCTTGTAGGATGGATCGTGCTCCTCATCGATTACGATCAGCTTCAAATGCGGCAGCGAGGCCAGAATCGCCAGACGGGTGCCCAGCACGATCCGTGCATGGCCGAGATGCGCCGCCAGCCAATGCAGCGTGCGTTCGCCTTCCGCCAGGCCGCTATGCAGACTGACCACCGCCACGCCCGGAAAACGGGATCGCACATTGCCTTCCAGTTGGGGCGTGAGATTGATTTCCGGCACCAGAATCAATATCTGCGCAGGCACATCGGCGGCATCGGCGCGTTGCAGAATATCCGCAGCCGCCTGTAGATACACTTCCGTCTTGCCGCTGCCGGTCACCCCGTACAAGAGCATCGGCGCGAAACCCTGCGCGTCGGCAATTGCCTGGGCCGCCTCTTTCTGCGCCGGGCGCAGTTCCGGCATATCGACCGGACGGCCATCGTGGGCAACGCTCAGGGCTGCGTATTTCTTGATGGCCCGATCCAGGCTGACGGGGGATTCCGCGCGGAGATTTTTCGGCAGGCCGGGCAAGGCGACTTCACCCAGCGGGCGCTGGTAATAATCGGCGGCAAACCGGCACAATGCCAGCCATTCCTGCGACAGCGGCGCCAGTTGCCGGCGAATTGAAATGACGTCCTTCAGCTTATCCTCAGCGACCTCGCTGACGCTCTTGATGCCGACGATCATGCCGGCCACCTGGCGATGACCGAACGGCACCAGCACCAATTGACCGATCAATGGCGGCGGCAATGCGTTTTCGCCGCTGCACCGATAATCGAAGGTAGTGTCAAGTGGTGTATCTAACGCGACGTTGACGATGCAGGGCTTCACCAAGTTAATCTAAATCCTCAAGAGTTGGGCTAACTACCGGTTTAATAAACGCTTTTTAATCTATCCACAGCATCTGTGGATAACTTTGTGGGTAACCCGCTCTTGACACTGCGGGGCTGAGCATTTATGCGGCTCTCAACAAGATGCTCAATTCCAAAGCAAAAAATTAATCCATAAAAATCAATAACTTAGAAAACGAAAAAATCTTATAAAAAATTTTTCCAAAATAAAATCTTATTGCTACGCACAAATTCATTTTGTGTATAAGTTAGTGCGATCTCTATTTTTTTAACTGAAAACGCACCGAAAAAATGATGCTGTCAAGCATCTTGGCGCAGCCCTGGCAGATAAAACTGTTTCTCGTTTTGTGAGAGTTTTCTCATGTAAAAAATGAGAATGTAAGCTAAGTTCCCGATTTGTAAGCTTTTTTTTAGAAATCCACAGCATCTGTGGATAACTTTGTGGGTAACACAGGATTACCTTTCGGCAAAACCCCTATTTATGCGGCTTTCGATAAAATGCCACATAAAGTTGCAATTGTTAATAAGCTTTAAAATCAATCACTTACACCGGAGCAAAAAGAATAAATTACATTTTTTCGCAAAATTTATTTTACATGGCGCTCTGACAACTATTTTGTGTATAAGTGAAATCGAAAAACAAATTAAACTTACTGGGAGCGCATCTGCCTGCTGAAGCTGTGTACCTCGTCCACCATGACAGTTACCGCCTCAGGCGGCGTGAATTGAGAGATCCCATGACCCAGATTGAACACGTGGCCGCCGCCTGCGGCCGGCGCACCGAAAGCGCTCAGTAACTTCTGCACTTCGGCGCGAATTTGCTGCTCGCCGGCAAACAAGACGATCGGATCGAGATTACCCTGCAATGCGACCCGACTGCCGATGCGGCGACGCGCATCGCCAAGATTGACGGTCCAATCCAGGCCGACCGCATCGGCGCCGATGTCGGCAATTTGTTCCAGCCATAAACCGCCGCCTTTGGTGAAAACGATCAAAGGAATTTTCACACCGTCTTTATCGCGCTTCAACTGCGCCACCACCTGCTGCATATAAGCCAGCGAAAACGCCTGATAGACGCCGTCGGCCAGCGCGCCGCCCCAGGTATCGAACAGCATCAGCGCCTGGGCGCCTGCATCGATCTGCGCATTCAGGTAGGCCGCCACCGCAGCGGCATTGATTTTCAGGATGTGATGCATCAGGTCCGGCCGCGTGTAAAGCATGCTCTTGACGGTGCGATGATCGTCCGAACCGCCGCCTTCCACCATATAGCAGGCGAGCGTCCACGGACTGCCGGAAAAACCGATCAGCGGCACTTTGCCGTCGAGTTCGGTGCGGATTTGGGTCACGGCATCGAAAACATAGCGCAGACTGTCCAATTCCGGCGCGCGCAGCGCCATGACGGCTTGCTCATCGCGCAGCGGCCGCTCGAACTTGGGCCCCTCGCCGTCGGCGAAATACAAACCGAGTCCCATGGCATCGGGGACGGTCAGAATGTCTGAGAACAATATCGCAGCATCGAGCGGATAGCGTTCCAGCGGCTGCAAGGTGACTTCCGTGGCGTAATCCGGGTTCTTGGCCAGACCCAGGAACGATCCGGCCCGCGCACGCGTGGCGCGGTATTCCGGCAAATAGCGGCCGGCCTGACGCATCAGCCAGAGCGGGGTGTATTCAGTCGACTGGCGCAACAGTGCGCGGATAAAAGTGTCGTTCTTCAGGGGAGAAAATGATGGCATGGCGAAGTAAATCCGACCTAAGATTCGGACGATAAGCAAAGCGCCTATTATCGCATTCAATCGCCGCCCGGCAGCTCACTACTTCCTCATTACTTCATTTGTTACTTGACGATCAAACCCTTCAATTCAGGTTTGGCAGGCGGAAATTTCAACTTCATCTCCTGGAAGGTCGCATAGACGATGCTTGCAATCGCAAGATTGCGATGGGTCTTGGAGTTGGCCGGAATAATATGCCACGGCGCCGCATCGGTATCGGTGGCGCGGATGGCGTCGGCATACACTTCCTGGTAACGCGCCCAATGCTTGCGCTCAGCCAGATCCTGCATGTCGAATTTCCAGTGTTTTAGAGGATCGTCGACACGCTCCTGCAAACGTTGCCGTTGCTCTTCTTCCGATATGTGCAAAAAGAACTTCAGCAATGTGGTGCCGGTTTCGACCAGCATGCGTTCGAAATCGCGTATCTGTGCGTAACGCCGCTGGCATTCCTTGCCGTCGATCCAATCGTGCACGCGCGTTACCAGCACGTCTTCATAATGGCTGCGGTTGAACACTGTAATTTCGCCCGCTTGGGGCACTTGCCGATGCACGCGCCACAAATAATCGTGCCGCAGCTCGATCGCGGTCGGCGCCTTGAAATTGGCGATTCTGATCCCTTGCGGATTAATGCCGTGAAAAACACCGTTGACGGCGCCGTCTTTGCCGCTGGTATCCATGCCTTGCAAGACAATCAGCAGCTTGCGGTTGGCATCCGCATAAAACATATCCTGCTGTTCGGCCATCTTGGTTGCCAATGCGACAACTTGCGCCTGATCGGCGATTTTGTCGCCGCTGGATAACGGCTTCAACGCTGCATCGGCATCCTTGACTTTGAATTTCGGCGAGGGACGGAATTGTTTTTGGATTTTCATCGACGCGCTTTCAGTAACAATCAATAGGCCTTTGGCAAAACATCCCCGAATAGGTTGCAGAAATGCGTTGCAGAAATAAGTGCAAAAAATAAAAGGCAGCCGAAGCTGCCTTTTAGTGTACTGCCTGTTTTCGATTACTGTTGTTGCTTAACGTTTCTGACGCAATCTTTGAATTGCCGCCAATTGCGCAATTGCTGTTGCCAACTCGCCTTGCGCCATGGCGTAATCGATTTCAGTGTCGCGGCTGAGCAATGTTTCTTCGGCCCGGCGCTTCGCTTCTGTTGCCTGCGCTTCGTCCAGATCGGCGCCGCGAATCGCGGTATCGGCCAGCACGGTAACGCTGTCAGGCTGTACTTCCAGGATGCCGCCGGCAACGAAAATAAATTCTTCGTCTTTCTGACCCGGCACCTTGATGCGTACCGCACCTGGACGGATACGTGTCATCAGCGGCGTGTGGCGAGGATAAATCCCCAACTCACCCGATTCGCCAGGCAACGCGACAAATTCCGCTTCGCCCGAAAAGATCGATGCTTCGGCCGAAACGATGTCAACGTGAATTGTATGTGCCATGAACTTTCCTATTCGCTTTGCCAGGAAACCGATCGAATCGGCGCGATGCCGTTATGCGGACATCGCGCCGACATCAATCGGTACTTACTTAGTTGATCTTCTTGGCTTTTTCAATTGCTTCTTCGATCGTGCCGACCATGTAGAACGCTTGCTCAGGCAAGTGATCCAGTTCGCCGCTTGCGATCATCTTGAAGCCCTTGATCGTATCTTTCAGGGATACGTATTTACCTGGAGAACCGGTAAACACTTCAGCGACGTGGAAAGGCTGCGACAGGAAACGTTGCATTTTACGAGCGCGGGCCACCAGCAGCTTATCTTCAGGCGCCAGTTCGTCCATGCCCAGAATCGCGATAATGTCGCGCAATTCCTTGTAGCGTTGCAGCGTGCCTTGAACGGCGCGTGCTGTTTCGTAGTGCTCTTGACCGACAACCAGCGGATCCAGTTGGCGCGATGTGGAATCGAGCGGATCGACCGCAGGGTAAATACCCAGCGAGGCGATATCACGCGACAGCACGACGGTGGAATCCAAGTGAGCAAAGGTGGTAGCAGGCGACGGATCGGTCAAGTCATCCGCAGGAACGTACACGGCCTGGATCGATGTGATCGAACCGACTTTGGTCGATGTAATGCGCTCTTGCAGACGGCCCATTTCTTCAGCCAGCGTAGGTTGATAACCCACCGCCGAAGGCATACGGCCCAGCAACGCGGATACTTCAGTACCGGCCAGTGTGTAGCGATAGATATTATCGACGAAGAACAACACGTCGCGGCCTTCGTCACGAAAACCTTCGGCAATCGTCAGACCGGTCAATGCAACGCGCAGACGGTTGCCCGGCGGTTCATTCATCTGACCGTAGACCATCGCAACTTTGGATTTTTCAGGCTCGTCCAGATCCACCACTTTGGCATCGGCCATTTCGTGATAGAAGTCGTTACCTTCACGAGTACGTTCGCCGACACCGGCAAACACGGACAGGCCGCTGTGCGCCTTGGCGATGTTGTTGATCAGTTCCATCATGTTGACCGTCTTGCCCACGCCGGCGCCGCCGAACAGGCCGACTTTACCGCCCTTGGCGAACGGACATACCAGATCGATCACCTTGATGCCTGTTTCCAGCAATTCCTGCGATGGCGACAATTCGTCGTATGCAGGTGCTTTGCGGTGGATCGAGGCCGTGGTTTCACGGCTTACAGGACCGCATTCGTCGATCGGATTGCCCAGCACGTCCATAATGCGGCCGAGTGTCGCTTTACCGACCGGCACCATGATTGGCTTGCCGGTATTTTGAATCATCATGCCGCGGCGCAAACCGTCCGAAGTACCGAGCGCAATGGTACGGACAATGCCGTCGCCAAGTTGCTGCTGCACTTCCAACGTCAGCTCCGAACCTTCCATTTTCAAGGCATCGTACACCTTGGGCATCGCGTTACGGGGAAACTCGACGTCCACCACAGCACCGATACACTGAACGATTTTGCCATCAGCCATTTTCGTTCCTTCAATATATATAAAATAAAATGTTGTTGAACGCTTTTACGCGTTATTCAGGAGGCTTAGCGCGTGTTTATTAAACAGCCGCAGCACCGCTCACAATTTCCGACAATTCCTTGGTAATCGCTGCCTGACGGGTTTTGTTGTAAACCAGTTTCAGCTCGCCAATCACGTTGCCGGCATTGTCGCTTGCTGACTTCATCGCCACCATGCGCGCCGATTGTTCCGATGCCATATTCTCGGCAACGGCCTGATAAATCAGCGCTTCCACATAACGCACCAGCAGTTCGTCGATAACAGTCTCGACATCCGGCTCATAAATGTAATCCCACGAATGCATATCCGGATCGGCTTTGAGGCGATCGCTGGTCAATGGCAGCAATTGCAACAAAGTCGGCTCCTGCTTCATCGTGTTGATGAACTTGGTGTAGACCAGATAGACCGCATCGAGCGAGCCTTCCTGATAAGCATCAAGCAGGACTTTTACAGGTCCAATCAATTTATCCAGATGCGGCGTGTCACCCAATTGGGTCACGTGCGCCACTACCTTGGCGGAAATACGGTTCAGGAAACCCAAACCCTTATTACCGATTGCAACTGCTTCGAGCGCATTGCCCTGTGTTTCCAGTTCGCGCATCTTTGCGGTCAGCAAGCGCAGCGAGTTGGTATTCATGCCGCCGCACAGACCTTTGTCTGTGGTAACGACCACGAAACCGACTTTCTTCGCCGACTCCTGCTTGACCATGAACGGATGCGTGTACTCGGGATTGGCGCGCGACAAATTAGAGGCGACGTTACGAATCTTGTCACTGTAGGGACGTGCCGCATGCATCCGGTCCTGCGCTTTGCGCATTTTGGAGGCAGCGACCATTTCCATCGCCTTGGTGATCTTCTTCGTATTTTCTACGCTCTTGATCTTGCCGCGTATCTCTTTGCCTGTAGCCATGAGTTAATTACTCCTTTGCAAAGCCGGCGGCTTTAAAGATGCACGCCATGCTTAATACGCGCCCGATTTTTTGAAAGCGGCAACGGCTGTGGACAATTCAGCTTCAGCATCTTTATCGAGTTGCTTGGTGTCTTCGATTTTCTGCAGCAACGC
Source organism: Herbaspirillum sp. (assembly GCA_036500325.1). Lineage (GTDB taxonomy): Bacteria > Pseudomonadota > Gammaproteobacteria > Burkholderiales > Burkholderiaceae_D > Herbaspirillum. The sequence continues at coordinate 24,306 of DASYCG010000006.1, forward strand.
AGCCTGGTTGGTCTTCATGTAACCATGCAGACCAGCTTCGAATGCCAACACTTGCTTGACTTCGATATCGTCCAGGAAGCCCTTGTTGACTGCAAACAAGGTGCAAGCCATCAGCGAAATCGACAGCGGCGAATATTGTGCCTGCTTCAGCAATTCGGTAACGCGTGCACCGCGATCGAGTTGCTTGCGCGTAGCGGCGTCCAGATCCGAAGCGAATTGCGCAAACGCAGCCAGTTCACGATACTGCGCCAAGTCGGTACGAATACCGCCGGACAGATTCTTGATGACTTTGGTTTGAGCAGCGCCACCGACGCGCGACACCGAAATACCGGCGTTGATCGCAGGACGGATACCGGCGTTGAACAGGGAGGTTTCCAGGAAGATCTGACCGTCGGTAATCGAAATCACGTTGGTCGGAACGAATGCGGAAACGTCGCCGGCCTGGGTTTCGATGATCGGCAAAGCAGTCAGCGAACCGGTCTTGCCCTTGATTTCGCCCTTGGTGAAATCTTCGACGTATTTAGGATTCACGCGTGCTGCGCGCTCCAGCAGACGGCTATGCAGGTAGAACACGTCGCCAGGATAAGCTTCACGGCCTGGTGGACGGCGCAGCAACAGCGATACCTGACGGTAAGCCACAGCCTGTTTGGACAAATCGTCATAAACGATCAACGCATCTTCACCGCGATCGCGGAAGTATTCGCCCATCGCGCAACCGGAGTAAGCCGATACGAATTGCATCGCAGCGGATTCGGAAGCCGACGCAGCCACGACGATCGTGTATTCCATTGCGCCGTGTGTTTCCAGCGAACGCACGATATTCTTGATCGACGAAGCCTTTTGGCCGATCGCGACATAAATACAAGTAACGTTCTGGCCTTTTTGGTTGATGATCGCATCGATCGCAACCGCGGTTTTACCGGTTTGGCGATCGCCGATGATCAGTTCGCGTTGACCGCGGCCGATAGGCACCATCGAGTCGATCGACTTGATACCTGTCTGCATCGGTTCGGAAACCGATTGACGGGCAATAACGCCCGGCGCGATCTTTTCGATCGGCGCAGTCAGCTTCGCGTTGACAGGGCCCTTGCCGTCGATCGGTTGACCGAGGGCATTGACCACACGGCCGCGCAGCTCGGGACCGATAGGCACTTCCAGAATACGGCCGGTACATTTAACTGTATCGCCTTCGGAGATGTGTTCGTAGTCGCCCAGAATAACGGAGCCGACCGAGTCGCGCTCCAGATTCAGCGCCAGGCCGAATGTGTTGCCCGGGAATTCCAGCATCTCGCCTTGCATCGCGTCTGACAGACCGTGAATGCGGCAAATACCGTCGGACACGGAAATAACCGTACCCTGATTGCGAATCTCAGCAGTATCGCCAAGGCCTTGGATCCGGCTCTTGATCAGTTCGCTGATTTCAGACGCGTTGAGTTGCATACAAACTCCTAAAAATATTCTCTTCGCTTACGCTAAGAGGCTGTTGCAAAAATAATCTTAAATTTGCAACAGCCTGTAAGGGCTAAGACTGAAATGTTACGCAGTCAAAGCAACATGTAACTGTTGCAGCTTGGCACGCACGGATGTGTCGAGCACTTCATCGCCGATCACCACGCGTACACCGCCGATCAGACCGCTATCCACGGCGACAGACGGCAGCAACTTGCGACCAAATTTCTTTTCCAGCGAGGCGACCAATTCACTGACCTGCGAGTCCGACAACGCAAATGCGCTGGTGATCTCGGCATCGTCCGCGCCTTCATATGCATTTTTCAGCACATGGAATTGCGCAGCGATTTCAGGCAACAGCGCCAGACGGCCATTGTCGGCCAGCGCAGTAATGAAATTTTTCGCTTCGGCATCGACGGGCGATTTCACGGCCGCCAGGAACGTGTCGGTCATTTGCTGTGTCGACACGCCAGGATTCCGCACAAACGCGAGGACATCCGGATGCGCGGCTACATGCGCCATTTCAGTGGCCAGATCGGACCAGGCCGCCAGCTTGCCGGACTGCGCAACACGGAACAGCGCTTCTGCGTAAGGGCGGGCAATCGTTGCGATTTCAGCCATATTACAGCTCTGTTTCTAAAAGGTTCAGCAGATCGGCATGCGCCGCTGCATTCACTTCACGCTTCAGAATCTGCTCGGCGCCTTTAACGGCAAGATTCGCAACTTCAGCACGCAACGCATCGCGTGCCTTGGTGATTTGTTGCTCTGCATCTACCTTGGCGCTTGCAATAATGCGGGCCGCTTCTTCAGAGGCTGTCTTCTTGGCTTCTTCGATGATCAGTTGACCGCGTTTTTCGGCTTCGCCGATACGCTTCTGACCTTCGTCGCGAGCACTTGCCATTTCTGCCTGAATTCGCTTTTCGGCAGCAGCCAGATCGGCTTTGCCGAGGTCGGCAGCAGCCAGACCGTCCGCAATCTTCTTAGCGCGCTCATCGAGCGCCTTCGTCAACGGCGGCCAAACGAATTTCATCGTAAAGCCGGCGAGGATAAAGAAGACCACGAACTGCGCAAACAATGTTGCATTTAAGTTCACGGTAATTTCCTTCTCAGAATAACGTGTGCCGAAAAATTTTCGGCCAATCGGCTATGCCGTACGGATGATTACTTCGCGACAGCGATGAACGGATTTGCGAATGCAAACAACATTGCCAGACCAACACCGATCAGGAACGCAGCATCGATCAGACCAGCCAGCAGGAACATCTTGGTTTGCAGGGTATTCATCAGTTCAGGTTGACGTGCTGCGGCTTCCAGGTATTTACCACCCATGAGACCAATACCGATACAGGCACCGATCGCGCCCAGACCAATAATCAAACCACACGCCAAAGCTACAAATGAGAGGTCAGTCATGACAATTCTTTCAAGGTTAAAGTTAGAACAAAAATTAAATCGAAATTGGGATAGTGACGATAGCGGTTGCGGCTTAATGCTTCTCGTGCGCCTGACCGATATAAACCAATGTCAACATCATGAAAATGAATGCTTGCAACAACACAATCAGGATGTGGAAAATCGCCCATATCGAACCCGCAATCACATGACCGACGAAGCCGAAGGCGGTAGCCGTCGATCCGAGTAATGCGATTAACAGGAACAACAATTCACCGGCATACATATTGCCGAACAACCGCATACCGAGCGAAACTGTTTTTGCTGCAAATTCAATGACATTGAGCAGCAGATTGAACGGCGCCAGCCAGATACCGAAAGGCGCCGCAACCAATTCGTGCAGGAAACCGCCGAGGCCTTTGATCTTGAGACTGTAATACAGCATCAGCACCAGCACGCCCAGCGCGATACCCATCGTGCCGTTCAGATCGGCAGTCGGCACGATGCGGTGATGCGTGAATATGTGTTCGAGACCGAATACCCTGAATAAACTGGAAAACAGATCGACCGGCAGGAAGTCGAGTGAATTCATCAGCAGAACCCAGATGAATACAGTCAGCGCCAGCGGTGCAATGAACGAACGATCGCCGTGAATCACGGATTTGGATTGGTCTTCGACCATTTCCACGATCATTTCGACAAAAGACTGGAAACGCCCCGGGACGCCGGAGGTGGCCTTGCGCGCGGCAAGATACATCAGAAAACAGCCGAGCACACCAGTGAACACGGACCAGAAAATGGTGTCCATGTTAAGAATCGAAAAATCGATAATTTTGGTTTGATGGGCTGTGGAAAAATGTCCTAGGTGATGGACGATGTATTCTGATGCGGTTGGTGCTTCTGGTGAGGCTACAGTCATGGTCTCGGTTTAAACAGTAAGATAATGTAACTTTTAAGCACCGCGATGAAGCTCAGCACGAATGCGAGCCAGTGAACATCCCGGTACAACCAAACAACAGCGCCAAACAGCGCGAGTGTCGTAGCAATTTTGATAAACTCCCCGATGAAAAACGTCATCGGGTTGGCTCCGCCGGGCTTGCGGGTACTCAAATGGAGTCGCAGGGCAAACAGACCGTTGGGAATTGCGCAACAGAGACCGCCTAACAATGCGGACCATAGCGCGGGCATTCCGCCCAGACCACCTGCCACTAACGCAACTACAACTGTTGTAACCAGTTGCATCAGGATAATACGAAGCATACTTTCCCAGATATTGTGTCGCGGTGCGCATTAATCGCGCGGGGCAGTTTCAGAAGCGGTGTGATTATAAGGGCCTAGCTTCGCAATAGTCAAACCTTTACAGTGCAATTTAGCTGCTTTATGGGGCTTTTTTGGGCGCTGTTATTCACATGGAAAATATTTCCGGAATAAAACTATTTAAATATCATGGGGACATTTACGCGATTTACTTATATCTATATTTGTAAATGAGCGCACCAGTTATACGCAGCAATGATCGGCAACTGTAATATGATGCTAAAACCGGCATTAGCTGTCGTAAAAAAACACATTTTTCCTTAGGGATGGCAATAGCATTCCTTTAGCGACCGTTTCCTTCGAGCCTGCATATGTCCGATATATCCGATACCGAAACTAATAAGACACTCATTCCCGAGGCGACGTCAACGCCTGCCGCCGGCGCAGCCGGACCCGCTACCGCCGCGCCGCAAACGCCGCCGCCCGGCCCGGCGCCGGTGCAAAGTCATTATGCATTTGAAGCTTCGGGTGACAATGCACCATGGGCCCAGACTTTCAGGCTGATCAAGGCGCGCTTGCGCGCCCTGTCCGACAAAGCCGGCCGCCGCATGATGCAGCGCACACTGAAGATCGGGATTTCCGCGCGCATCTTTCATCCGGAGACCGGCTCCCTGGGCTTGCGCAGCAAAACGCTGCAATATCTGGAAGAATCGATCGCGCAGTGGGTGATGTCGCGCGACGTGCTGGTGTTCATGATCCCCACCGTCAATACCAACGGCATGGTGCATCCGAGCAATGTTCGCCTGCGCGACTACGCCAAACATCTGGACGGCCTGGTATTACAGGGCGGCGCGGATGTATCCCCGCAAAGTTACGCCGAAGCGGCCACGCGTCCTGAATGGAACGGCGATCGCGTGCGGGATATGTATGAACTTGAGCTGCTGCATGAATTCATCGAACACGGCAAACCGGTACTCGGCATCTGCCGCGGCTGCCAACTCATTAATGTGGCCTTCGGCGGTACTTTGTATCAGGACATCGCTTCGGATGTCCCGGAGGCCATCGCCCACGTCAACGAACTTTACGATAACAATTTCCACGAACTGCAATTTCCGCCGGGTTCCAGCCTGAATGGCCTGTTGGCCATGCAAGGTGCGCCGTTGGTCAATTCAATCCATCATCAGGCCATCAAGGATTTGGGACGCGATCTGCAGATTGAAGCCGTATCGGTCGGCGATCAGATTGTGGAAGCCGTGCGCTATAAAAAAGCGCCGTTCGTCATGGGACTGCAATGGCACCCGGAATTTCACCGGGCCAGCGGCGCAGCGCTACTGGATTGCACGCCGATTCTCGACAGCTTCCTCCGCGCTGCCAGAGAAACACGGTTTTAGTACCCGGATGTGCCGCAGGCGCCGACAGCGCCTGCGCGATTCGCTCTTTGTTGATTGAAGATGCAACCAAAATGCCAAGCTTCACTCGAAACGATGGTACTTTTACGCATATCATTCCAATTGTCCAAACCGCTATTTAAACGTAGGTCACAACAAGACTTGCAGGCGTATTTTTTAAGGAGCTCATCATGACCACCACTGCACTCAAAACCGTAAGGAACGATATGAAGACTCTAGTCAAGGACGCCCAGGAATTATTTCACGAAGCCGCTGCCGCCACCGGCGAAAAGGCAGATGAATTGCGCAGCAAAGGCATGAATCTGCTGGATGCGGCGCTGGTCAAAGCACAAAACGCGCAGGCAATGGCAATCGAAAAAAGTAAAGTCGTTGCGGCTACCACTGATGAATACGTGCAGGAAAATCCCTGGCGCGCCGTGGCAATTTCGGCCGGCGTCGGTCTGCTGGTAGGTATCATTCTCGGCCGTAGCAAGTAACAGCGGCAGAATCGCATGGAACAACCACAAACCGGACAAAACAGCGCCACCGGACTCATCGGGGGCGCATTCGGCCTGGCCAAAAATCTGCTCGGCCTGGTAATCAGCCGGCTGGAACTGGCAGCGCTCGAATTTTCGGAAATCGGCGGCAATCTGCTGAAAATCGCCATTCTGTTTGCACTGGCGCTGATGGCAGGCTGGTTTGCGGTTGCCTATTGGTCCGTTCTGATTGTCCTGCTGGCCTGGGACAGTTGGGGATGGAAGATATTGTTGGTCATGGCGCTGGTATTTACTGTGTTGACGGTGGTGCTGGCGTGGTATGCCAGATCCGTACTGCGCCAGGGCAAAATTGCACTGCCGGAAACCATGGCCGAATTGCGCAAGGACCGCGATGCCTTACTTTAACGTTCAGACGGAATAATTATGTCGCAACAAGCAAAGCAGGCGCCAGAATCGTCCGCAGCAGCACGCAAGAAAAAACTGCTGGCCGACGGCGCACTCCATCGCGCCAATATCGTCATGGCACGCGCCGATATCGCCGCCGGCACGCAGCCAGGCGCATTGACGAAAGAAGCGCTCTCGCAGCTCGCCGAATCCGCCAAAGGCCTGCTGTTTAATTCCGTGCGCGAATTTGTGGCCCATCCGGGGAAATTATCGCCTTTGCTGCTGACCGGATTTTCCCTTCTGTCCAAATCAACCATTCGCAAGCCGCTGATGTATGTGGGCGTTGCCGGCGGCGCGGTTGCCGGCGCAATCTACCTGTTCAAGCTATTCTGCGATAAGGACAAGAATCAAAATGGCGATTACGATCGACCAATAAACCAATAGGATAAACGCGCAGAGTGAATGCGCGTTTATCCTATTGCGACATTGCTCTATCACTACTGCAACATCACTATTTAAATGAGGCAAAGATCCCTATGAAAAAACTCACTGTTACAGCGCTCATCCTTGCACTTAGTGCGGCCGGTTGCGCCGATATGTCGGAAACTCAACGTGGCACCGCGACCGGAGCGGGTGTCGGCGCCGGTGTTGGCGCGCTCCTCGGTGCCGTAACCGGCAATGGCGGCGCCGGACGTGCGCTCGGCGGCGCTGCAATCGGCGGCGCAATTGGCGCGGTGGCCGGCAATGTATGGTCGACCCGCATGGAAAATCAAAAACGGGCGATGGAACAGGCCTCCAAGGGAACCGGCGTGGAAGTGACACAAACCGCGGACAACCGCCTGAAACTGGAAATACCAAGCGATATTTCATTCGATGTCGGCCGCGCCGATATCAAACCGAAGCTGCGCCCGGTGCTGGATCGCTTCGCCGCAACACTGGCGGAAAACGAGGCTACGGTCATCACGATCATCGGCCATACCGACAACACCGGCAGCGATGCAGTCAACGATCCGTTGTCACGCGAGCGCGCAATCCGCACACGCGATTATTTATCCATGCGAGGCGTATCGCCCAGCCGTTTTTCGGTGGAAGGACACGGTTCGCATGAACCGCTGGTGGCCAATAATTCCGACGCCAATCGTGCCCGCAACCGGCGCGTGGAAATCTTCGTGGCCGAGCCGCAGCAGCGCTAATTCGGACGGCCAGCACAAACGCCCACATTGTAAAAAAGCCCCGGTTGAAAAATCAACCGGGGCTTTTTTACAACGCTGCCTGGACAACCATACCAACCGCACGCGTAGTGCGCGCTTGGTACAGCTAACAGCTAATACATTTATTTTGCAGCAGGCGCTGCAGCGGCGGCTGGTGCTGCCGGAGCGGCGGCGCCATCGGCGGCTGGAGCAGCCGGAGCCGCAGCAGCAGGCTTAGGATCCGGCGCTTTGAAATTGGCGCCGGCCTGATTAGCCATGTAAGCAACGGTACGGGCGACTTCAATATCGTCCAGATCCGGATTGCCGCCCTTGGCAGGCATTGCGCGAATCCCGTTAATTGCATGCGACACCAGTGTGCTGAAGCCTTCCGAAATACGCGGACCCCAGGCGCCTTTGTCGCCAACTTTCGGGGCACCCGCGACACCTGTGCCATGGCAAGCCACGCAAGTGCTTTGGAAGACTTGTTCGCCGGTCATCAATTGCTTCGGCGCGTTCGCATCATGGAAAGTATAGCCTTCGTCTGCGACCGGTTTGATCCGTGCCTCAATTGCTTCAGGCGTTTGACCGGAGGAGCCGGCGCCTTCCTTCGGTTCTGTTGTGACAAATTCAACCAGCAAAACAATACAGACGATTGGGACCAGAAAGCCTGCTGCTACCGCGGCGATCAATTGTTTAGGTGTTTTAATCGCTGATTGGTGTTCGTTATGTGCGTCGCTCATGATTCCCTCAGTACAATTTTTCTTAGAAACCGGTGGCAGGTGCGCGATCTGTGGCGCAATACCTTACCAAACCTTTGATTATAGACGTAATGGCATTCCTTTGGAATGAAAAATCACTGCTTTCCGTGGACGGCGATGCAGAAAAACGGTATCCTCTGTGTCTCGTCATTACTGGCGCGTTGTCACTTCGATATCTGTGAATCCGCGGAGACAAAGCGCCCCGCCGAACACGCGACCGTAGTCTAATGGATAAGATTGCAGATTCCGATTCTGTCGATAGGGGTTCGATTCCCTTCGGTCGCACCAATCTTTACACTTCGCTTTACACTTCGCTTTACACTTCAATTTACATTCTCGATTTAAATTCGATTTTATATTCCGCGCTCCTCAACTGCGGGTTCGGCTATAAAAAAAGCGCCCTGAGGCGCTTTTTTACTTCATGATCACTGAATCCGGGCTGACCCCGAACCGAATCCCATTTCCTAAGCCGCAGCGAGTTCTTTCTCCAGCAACGCATGCAACTGCGCAAACTCCGGCTCGCCGACATAGCGGCGGATGATTTTGCCGTTCTTGTCGATCAAGAATGTGGTGGGCGTCAATTTCACATCGCCAAACGCATTGGCCAGCTTGTCGTCCGAATCCATGGCCACTTTAAACGGCAATTTACGTGTTTCGGTGTAATTGATGACATAGCTCGGCGGATCGTAACTCATCGCGACCGCGACGAATTCCAGACCCTGCGCATGATATTTGTTATAGGTTTCAATCATTTTCGGCATTTCCCCGATGCAAGTCGTGCAATCGGTTGCCCAAAAATTGACCAGCACCACTTTGCCGCGTAAATCCTTCAATGCCAGCTTTTGACCGTCGAGCTTGATGAAGGAAACGTCGGGCGCTGCATTGTGGTTGGTGGTCGACGAATAGGCAAACAACGCCGCGCCGCACAACACCGCCGCCGCGGCGGCGATTACGAGACGCTTGCGAGCAGGTGACTTTTTGACGGCAGCAGGTAATGACATGATCATTCCAATAAATAACAAAAGGCAAGGAAACAAGTTTGCAGCGATTATAACGATCTATCCGCATACTTGCTGCGGCCGTCCAAAATGACCGGCCGCGCCAAGCAGATAACGTATCGGTAGCTTATTTTGCCTATTCTTTAGGTGCTTCCGCAGCCTGGGCTTTAGGTGCTGCCGCCGGCTGGGTCCTATTGAGATTCGCCAGTTCGTCTTCGGTCAGATAGTCATACACTGTCACGACCTTTTGCACACCGCTGACACCGCGCGCGATATCGGAACCGCGATTGCCTTCACGCTGCGTGACGCGGCCCATCAAATAAACAACGCCGTTTTCGGTGACGACCTTGAACGCGCTGGAAAAAATATCCTTCGCGTCGAACAGGCTAGCCAATACCTTGCTGGTGATATAGGTGTCGCTGGAACGGCTACTTAGCGAGGATGGTTCGCCGATGGCCAACTCGTTGAAAACACCATCGACACCGGGAATAGCGGCAGCTTCGCGGCCGGCTGCCTGCTTGGCGTCGTCGTTACGCACTTCGCCGGTCAGCAACAACTTCCGGTTAAAGCTGGTGGCATTGATATGCGCGGGCTCACCGACAACCGAGGCAATCCGCGATTCCGCTTTCAGCGTAATTCCCTTGTCCTCTGTCTGCGTGCCCAGAGTGCGGCGATCGCTTGCCGCAAAACCGGTAGCGATAGCGCCGCCGGCAAGCACGCCGATGCAACCCTGCAAACTGATCGCAACCATACCGCAAACCGCAGCGGCAGCCAGTGGGCGGCGCAATACGGCCCATTGACGGGACAGCGGATTGATCGATGAGGTTATCAGTGGGCTTATTAACGAGCTTACCAAAGGGCTTATCAGTTTAATCATTACCATCTTCTCCAAATAGCGCGACATCGATCCCGTCGCAAATGCAATGTATCGCAAGCAGATGTACTTCCTGAATACGCGCCGTCCGTTCGTGCGGCACGCATATGTGCACATCCGCTTCCGTCAATATTTTGGCAATCTTGCCGCCACCCTTGCCGGTCATGGCGACTACCCGCATGTCGCGCTCCAGCGCCACGTCAATTGCAGCCAGCACATTTTCGGAATTCCCGGATGTGGAAAACGCCAGCAGCACATCGCCGTTCTGACCAAAGGCCTGCACCTGTTTGGAAAAAATTTCTCTGAAAGAATAGTCGTTGCCGACCGCGGTCATGATCGAGCTGTCGGTAGTCAGCGCCATGGCCGGCAGCGGCAAACGCTCGCGTTCGAAACGGCCCACCAGTTCCGCCGCAAAATGCTGACTATCGGCGGCGGATCCGCCATTGCCGCAAGCAAGAATTTTGTTACCGTTTGACAGCGCCGTGAACATTAGTTCAACTGCAGCGGCAATCGGATCGGCCAGCACGGCAGCCGCTTCCGTTTTCAATTGGGCGCTTTCCTGGAAATGTTGAAGAGTTCTTTGCCTGATCATAGAATTGAGAAAGTAAGTGACAATAAAAGCGACAAGTAAAATTTCGCCGGATCAGCCTCAGGCCGCTGCGAATGCATTTTTAAGCCAGGACATATTATCCTGCTCGAAGGCGACGACATCGAAACGGCATGGCGGCATCGCCCTGTAACGCAGCAAGTATAAATGCGCAGCCCGGATCAGGCGTGCCTGCTTGGCCGGCGTGACACTTGCCGCCGCACCGCCGTAACGCATACTACTGCGCTTTCGGACTTCGATAAACACCAGCGTTTCGCGCTCGTTCATGATCAGATCGATTTCGCCGCCTTTACAGCGGAAATTGCGCGTACGTAACTGCAAACCCTGCCGCAACAGATAAGCCAACGCCCGATCTTCTGCATCATCGCCGGCGACCTGCTTGCCGGTGCTGCCGAGACGGCGTGGCTCAGTCATATTCCGTCATATTTCGATCATATCCTGGCCGCTCAGTTCTGATCCCGCGTCGGCACCACGATGCCGTCCTGATAGATCGCCGGCGTCTCCAGTCGTTGAAAATGACTGCCGAAACTGTCGATGCTGACGTTCAACTTGCCTGTCACGCCATCGATATCGAAACTCTTGTTGCCGCGCCCGATCTCCAGCGCGATGCGATAGGCATCGATGCCCAGCGCGTATAAACGATCCAGATCGGCATTGTGTTTTTGCGGATCGTCGACAATTGGCCGCGGATAGGTCGCGACTACCTGGCTATCCGTTGCTACCTGCCATGGAATATCCAATAGTTTGACACCATCCAGTTCCGGCTGGCGCATCGTGGGGTCTGCGGACTGATTGCGTGGATTCAATTGAGAAATGCCGTATAAAGGGATGTCCGTGCCGACCGAGCTACGCAACTGGATGGTCTGCTGGGCGCCAAGCGCAACGAACACGAGCGCGGGATGATCGGCATCCATGCGCTGCTTCAGTTGCACCAGGCCGGTCGCGCTGAGCGCGCCATTGGCCGAGCTCAATTCCAGCGGCGTCACGTCCAGGCCGAGCACCTTGCCTTGCGCCATAAACGACTTTACCGTGCGGCGTTGCCATGCGGTAGAGGTGGAAATCGCAAATATCTTGCCGCCGGCCTTTTCGCGATCCGCCCAACTCGCAGCCTGGCGCGCTTCTTCTTCGACCGCCAGCGCCGCTACCAGCATTTTCGGCGGCAGCCCCGATTCGATTTCGCCTTCCGGCTGGGTCAGCGCCACGGTCGGCTTGTCCACCTTGCCGCTTTGTGCGATTTGCGCGGCGCCGGCGCGCGACAGCGGACCGACGATAATATCGTTGCCGTCCAGCGAAGCCAGATAGGTTTTAAGCATTTCTGCGGGCGTATCGCCGCTTTCGACCAGATTGACGATGACGCCCTGCTTGTCATGTTCGTAAGCGGTCAAAAAACCGGTGCGCACGGCATCGGCGGCAGCACCGAAAATGCCCGAACGCACCGGCAGCAGCAATGCAATTCTGATGGGAGCGGCGGCGGGCGTAGTGGAAACCGGGCTGGCGGCGCTCACTGCAATCGAATCGTCCGGTGTATTCGTTGTATTTGCCTGCACGGAGGCGCACAATCCGGTCACGACGCCGCTTAACAAAAGCATTCTTATCAATTTGCCAGACATTTCTCTACAGCTCCTATGAATCACACGTCAACCAGCGCACTTGCAACGCTAGCAGTCCTTAACGACGTCGCCCTGCAAAGCTATCCGCAATCTGCATTATATGTGCTGGCCACGCCCATCGGAAATGTTTGCGACATCACGTTGCGCGCTTTACACGTCTTGAGCATTGTCGACGCGGTTGCCTGCGAAGATACGCGCAATACCGCCCATCTGATGACGCGCTACGGCTTATCCAAAACGCTGATCGCAGCGCACGAGCACAACGAACGCGAGGTAGCCGACAAGATCATCGCCCGCCTGCAGGCCGGTGAACGGATCGCCCTGGTATCCGATGCCGGCACGCCGGCCGTGTCCGATCCCGGCGCACGGATTGTCGATACGGTGCGCAATGCCGGTTTGCGCGTCCTGCCGCTGCCCGGCGCCTCGGCTGCGATCACCGCGCTCAGCGCCAGCGGCCTGGTCAACGATCAATTCCATTTCGCCGGCTTTCTGCCGGCCAAAGCCAAACAGCGTGAAAATGCATTGGCGTCGCTCATCAATCTGGCGTCGACATTGGTATTGTATGAAGCGCCGCATCGCATTATCGAGACCGTGGATGCGCTGCTGCTGGCGTTCGGTCCGCAACGCCAGATCGTGCTGGCGCGCGAGCTGACCAAGCAATTCGAAGAAATCCATCGCTGCCCGCTGGCCGATGCGCCGGCCTGGCTGGCGCAGGACAGCAATCATCAGCGCGGCGAATTCGTATTGCTGATCGAAGCCGCTCCTGCCACAGATGAGGACGATGTCGAAACAGACCGCGTACTGCAGATTCTGCTCGCCGAACTGCCCTTGAAACAGGCAGCGGCGCTGGCCGCGCAATTAACCGGCGGCAAAAAAAATGCGCTCTATGAGCGCGCGCTGGCCTTGCGTGAAAGTACCTCGCAATAACACGTCGGAACCTGCGCTTTAAGGGTTTTCAATGCGCGCTCGATCTGGAAAATAAATTAATCACCATCACGCCGGCAACGATCAGGCCCATGCCGATCAGGGCCGGTGCGTCCAACGACTGGCCGTACAGAAAATAGGCCGCCAGTGAAATCAGGACAATCCCGATACCCGACCAGATAGCGTAAGCAACGCCTACCGGGATCGTTTTCAATGTCAGCGACAGGAAGAAAAAAGCCAGCGCATAACCGGCCACCACCAAAATCGAAGGCAGCAGCCTGGTAAAACCGTCCGCGGCGCGCAATGCGGAAGTGGCAATGACTTCCGAGACGATCGCGATGGACAGGTAGAGATAGGGCAGCATGGCAGCGCCTTTCAAGGAACGTAACAGCGGGCCGGCTTATTTGTTCTCGACGACAAACGGCGTCACGTTAGCGTGTTCGCGCACCAATTGCGCCGCATCCTGCGCAGCCGAACGGCTGGTGTAAGGACCTGCATACAAGCGATACAAACCGTTTACCGGAACGGCATCGATCGAACTCACCAAACCCGACAGGGATTGCAGCAAACCGGTGCGCGCCAACTGGGCGTTGCTTTCCTGCGAATAGGCGCCGAACTGAAGATAGAAACCGCCGGACAGCGCCGACGATACAGATGACGCCGATGCCGGCGAGCTTATTTCGCTTACGCCACCCGCTGCGCTCTGCGAGGCCGCCGCCTGTTGCATGACCGGCGCAGGCAATGCCACCGCTTCCGGCTGTGCGGCAGTGGTCACCGGCGACAAAATGGCGCCGGTCGTCTGGCCTGTCTGGCCGGATTGGCGCGCTGCGGCCATCCGGGTGATCTCATCGGGCAATATGCGCTCGACTTCCAGCTCGCTGCTGCCGGAACCGAGATACCCCAGTTTCAAGGCGGCGGTATACGACAAATCGATAATGCGATTGGAATGGAACGGACCGCGATCGTTGATGCGGACAATCACCTGCGCACCATTTTTCAGATTGGTCACGCGTGCGTACGACGGCAGCGGCAAGGTCGGATGCGCGGCGGTCATCTTGTACATATCGTAAAGCTCGCCGGAAGCCGTCTTCTGGCCATTGAATTTCTTGCCGTACCAACTACCCGTGCCGCGCTGCTTGAATGGCGTCGTGTTGTCGGTAATCGGTCGATAGGTCTTGCCGAATACGGAATAAGGCCGGTTCGGACCTTTGGCATACGGCTCGATGCGTGGTTCGGCATCGGGAATGTCGTTCAAATTGGAAGGGATGTTTTCGCCGGGACCATCATCCTGGTAGTAGCCGCCGCGGCCGGAACCGGCCGGTGGCAATACCGGTGCGCCATTATTTGCCGGCGCCGTTTTCTTGACCGAACGGCCAGTCGCCGGCGCTTCGCTGCCGGCCGGCGGCAACGGCGTACTGCAGGCGACCAGTACCAGCGGCAGCAACAGCGACGCAATGCGGATTGCCTCGCGCCTTACCGTGCGCGTTATCGGATGTAAAAATGAGGAATGCCGTGTCGAATATCGCATAGGCTCTTTCTGGAATCTGATTAGGTCTGTACCAACTTACGGTGGCGCTGAATACTCATCAAAATACCCGCGCCGAGTCCCAGCGTCACCAGCGCCGTGCCGCCGTAGCTCATGAATGGCAAAGGCACGCCGACCACCGGCAAAATCCCGCTGACCATGCCCATGTTGACAAATGCATAGGTGAAGAAAATCATTGTGATGGAACCGGCCAGCAGACGCGTAAACAAGGTTGGCGCATTGGCGGCAATCATCAGGCCCCGGATCACCAGCAATAAATACAGCGTCATCAGAATGACATTGCCGGCCAGCCCGAACTCTTCGGAAAACACGGCAAAGATAAAATCGGTGGTGCGTTCAGGGATAAATTCGAGATGGGTCTGCGTCCCTTTCAGCCATCCCTTGCCGGTGATGCCGCCGGAGCCGACTGCGATCGTCGATTGAATAATGTGGAAACCCTTGCCGAGCGGATCGGAGGTCGGATCGATCAGCATCATGATGCGCTGGCGCTGGTAATCATGCATGAAATTCCAGATCACCGGCAAGCTGCCGCCGACCGCGACCACAGCGGCCACAATCGCCTTCCAGGACAAGCCGGCCAGAAAAATCACATACACGCCGGCTGCCAGCACCAGCAGCGCCGTCCCCAAGTCCGGTTGACGGATAATCAGCGCCGCCGGTATCGCCAGCAAAATCAGCGCGATCACATAAACATGCCAACGCAACATGCCTTCGCATTTCTGGAAATACCAGGCCAGCATCAACGGCATCGCAATTTTCATCATTTCGGACGGCTGCACCACCATGCCGAAATTGATCCAGCGCCGCGCGCCCTTTTTCACCACGCCGAACAAGGCCACCGCAATCAGCAGCGACACCCCCAGTACATACAAGGGCACCGCGAAGCGCAGCAGCGTTTGCGGCGAGATATTGGCGGCAATCCACATGACGATGAACGCAATCAGGATATTGCGCAATTGATCTTCGACCCGCCCCGGAAAACCGATGCCGGCCGAGTATAAGGTCACAATGCCGACGCAGAGAATCAGAAAGATAATCAGCGACAGTGCGCCATCGAACACCGCCAGATGCGGCCGGATGACTTGCCATAAAGGCGGTCTGTGCAGACTCATTGCATCCACCGTAGGGAAACTGGGTTAGGGAATTTGATCGGCATTTTTAATCGCTCGTATCAACTAGTGCAGGATCGATCTTCACGCCGGCCTCGGCTTTGGCATCTTCGGCTTTCAACGCAGCGGCCTTGGCATCGTCGCCGGGACGTTTTTTCAGCAGATAATAATCCAGCGCCTTGCGCGCCAGCGGTGCAGCGGCCGCCGCACCGAAACCACCGTTTTCGACTATTACAGCCAGCGCGATCGTCGGATGATCCGCCGGCGCAAAAGCGGTAAATAAAGAGTGGTCGCGCAAATGTTCGGCCACGCGTTTGGCATCGTATTTTTCATTTTGCTTGATCGTCACCACCTGCGCCGTGCCGCTCTTGCCGCCCGCCACGTAGCCGGCGCCGGCAAAGACGCGCGCACCGGTGCCCTCCTTGTTGACTCCGACCATCGCATTCTTCACGAAATCGATATTTTCCTGTTTGAGCGGAATCCGATAGCTCTCCTTCGGTACGGTCATGGTGCGTTGATGCGTCAGCCCATCTTCCAGAATTTTGACCAGATGCGGCTTCATCACAATGCCGTTGTTGACCAGCGTCGACAATGCTTGCGCAATCTGCAATGGCGTAAAGGCGTTATAACCCTGGCCGATGCCCAATGAAATGGTTTCGCCGGCATACCACTTCTGCTGTTCCGGCTTGCTGTAGGCGGCGCGCTTCCAGGCGGTCGACGGCAATAACCCCCGCCGCTCGTTTTCCAGATCGATGCCGGTGAGCTGGCCGAAGCCGAACGGCTTCATGAAGTCATGGATGGCATCGACGCCCATGTCATTGGCGAGCTGGTAATAGTAGGTATCGCACGACACCACAATCGACTTATACATATTGACGATGCCGTGGCCGCCCGGTTTATCGTCGCGGAATTTATGATTGCCGAGCCAGAAAAAGCCCTGATCGTTAATGGAATCTTCCGGCCGGCGTTTGCCCAGCTCCAGCGCCGCCAGCGCCATGAACGGCTTATAGGTGGAGCCCGGCGGGTAAGTCCCGCTCAACGGCCGGTTGACCAGCGGCCGGTCCGGCGAATTATTCAATTCGTCCCAGCTTTGCTGGTCGATGCCGTCGACAAACAGATTCGGATCGAATGACGGCATCGACACATAAGCCAGGATATCGCCGGTGGAGGGTTCGATCGCAATCAGTGCGCCCTTGCGGTCGCCGAACGCTTCTTCGATCACCTTCTGCAATTCGATGTCGATCGACAGAATCAGATTCTTCCCAGGCGCCGATGAGGTATGCGACAAGGTGCGCACCGCGCGCCCGCCTGCGGAAATCTCGACCTCTTCGTAGCCTGTGGTGCCATGCAACTGGCTCTCGTAGCTCTTTTCCAGGCCCGCTTTGCCGATGTAATCGGTGCCGTTGTAATTTGCGGCATCGTCGGTATCGTCGATCTTTTCAGCGTCGCGCTGGCTGATGCGCCCGATGTAGCCGATCACATGCGCCGCCGTTTTGCCGAATGGATATTGACGGAACAGGCGGGCCTGAATATCGACCCCGGGGAAACGGTAGCGCTGTGCGGTAAAGCGCGCCACTTCGTCATCGGTCAGGCGCGTACGCACCGGCAAACTCTCGAACTGCTTGGATTCTTCCAGCAATTTCTTGAAACGACGCCGGTCC
This sequence comes from Herbaspirillum sp., assembly GCA_036500325.1. Classification (GTDB taxonomy): domain Bacteria; phylum Pseudomonadota; class Gammaproteobacteria; order Burkholderiales; family Burkholderiaceae_D; genus Herbaspirillum. The sequence continues at coordinate 41,950 of DASYCG010000006.1, forward strand.
TTGATCTGGATATCGACCACGCTGCTGAGCTGATCGATCAGATCGTCCAACGGCAGTTGAATTTTCGAGGGGGTAATTTCTAGTGTATATGCAGAGTAATTACGCGCCAGCACGACGCCGTTACGGTCCAGGATCAATCCGCGATTGGGCGCAATCGGCACCACCGAAATGCGATTGTCTTCCGCTTTGGCCGCATAGGCGTCATAACGCACTACCTGTAGCCAGATGAAACGCGACAGCAGCAAACCGAAGCACAGCAGCACCAATCCGCTCACCGCAAACAGGCGGCGCCGGAACAGCCGCAGCTCCCGTTCGATGTCTTTAAATTCGGTCATCGGGCTTTATGCATCAGATCGGACGATTGTCGTCTCGATTGATCGCCCTTCGCTGGGGCGCCAACAGCAACCAGGTCGCTACCGGCCAAAGCGCGGCACTGACAAAACTCTCGGCAAAGAAATACCAATGCGGGAATTTACTGCTGATCACTGCCCGTACGACCAACTGCACCGCTTGTGTAAACAACATCAACGGCAAAATATGCAGGGCTTGGCGGCTGGCCGGAAACCACAGGACACGGCGGTGAATCATGATGGCGAAATAAGACAGCAGCGTGTAGGCCAGCGCATTCTCGCCCAGCAATGTGGCTTGGTGGATATCCATCAACAAGCCCATCAGGAATGCAATACTGATACCGATTTTGCGCGGTTCGTGAATACTCCAGAACACCAGCACCAGCGCGACGAAATCCGGCACCCCGGGAATCTGCCCGGTCGGCAGTAAATTCAGGACGAAGGCTGCGATCAGGCTGACGACAATGAACAGCGGATTTGCCGGCAATAGAATGTAGTGCGGATCATTCATTGGACGACCTTTGAAGGCTGGGGCGGCGTAGCGGGTGCGGGTACGGCCGGTTTCGAATTCGTGGCAGGCTTGGCTTCGGTCTTGGCTGCCGGTTTGGTGCCGGCCTTGACGTCGGCCTTGACCTCGGGCTTCGCTTCGGCTTTGGCGTCGGGTTTCGCCGCCGGCGCGGTTACCGGCCCGGATTCAGGTTTGGTATCCGCTTTAACGGCGGCGTCTGTCCCGGCAGCAGGTTTCTCCACCGGCTTTTCACGCACATCAAACAACAGCCTGGCGTTCTTGTCGTTTTTTATCGGCACCACGTCCGGAGGGCGCAGCGGCAGGTTGGTGTCGACCAATAAAATCAGCAATTGCTTATGGCGATCGACGCCGGCAATCGGCACGCAGACGATATGCGCAAAGGCATCGGATGATTTGGTTTCGACCTGACTCACGGTAGCCACGGCGAGGCCCGACGGATAAACGCCGTCGATGCCGGAAGTCACCAGCATATCGCCCTTCTGAATGTCGGCATTGGCGGCCATGAAACGCAGATCGAGTACGCCGGACTGCCCGCGGCCGTAGGCGATGCTGCGCAAACCGTTGCGCAAGACCTGCACCGGAATCGCCTGATCCTTATCGGTCAGCAACGTTACTTCGGATGTAAATGGGAACACCCGCGTGATCTGCCCGACGATGCCGAGATCGTCGATTACCGGCTGCCCAAGCGCGACATTCTGCTGCGAACCGCGATTGAGCACGACCTTGCGAGTGAACGGGTCGCGGGCGTCGTAGAGAATCTCGCCGACTATGGATTGGACGGTCAGCTTTTGCTGCATCCCCAACAGACTGCGCAATTGAATATTTTCGGCGGCAAGCAAATGTTCTTGCTGCAGCATCTGCGAACTTTGCGCCTGACGCAATTTCAAGGCCTTGTTTTCCTGCTCAAGCGCCTCAACCGAGGTGAAATAGTTCGCGACCTGCACGGCGGTGTCGCGCGGCACCAGAGCCAGCATTTGCAATGGATACAATGCCGTTCCGACTATTTTGCGAGCGGAATCGAGCGTGTGGACGTGAGAATCGACGACCAGCAGCACAATGGAGATGAAGGCGAAGAAGAGAACACGGGCGCGGGCGGAGGCCCCTTGCTTGAAGAGCGGCGGCAGACCGCTCATTTGAGATGCTCCGTGTCTATATGCGGCATACCTCGGGACAGCGGCCGAAAGAACACAGCGCCGTTGACCGTGCCGATCGGCGTACGATCAGTCCCGGCCATCGGTTTTCCCTGTTTTTTCTCGCGCATGTTTTACGTCATCAATCGATCAAAACCCGAGCACCCGCGGTACCGCCAACACTAACGCAGCAAATTACTCGTTGGAGAAGATGGAACCGAGTTTATCCATGCGATCCAGCGCCATGCCGGATCCGCGTACCACGCAGGTCAATGGGTCTTCTGCGACGATCACCGGCAGGCCGGTCTCTTCCATCAGCAGACGGTCCAGATCGCGCAACAGCGCGCCGCCGCCGGTCAGCATCATGCCTTTTTCGGCAATATCGGCGCCCAGTTCGGGCGGGGTCTGTTCCAGCGCATTTTTGACGGCAGACACGATGTTGTTCAACGGATCGGTCAGCGCTTCCAGGATTTCGTTGCTGGAAATGGTGAACGAGCGTGGAATGCCTTCGGACAGATTGCGGCCCTTGACTTCCATTTCCCGCACTTCCGAGCCCGGAAACGCGGAACCGATTTCTTTTTTGATCGCTTCGGCGGTCTGTTCGCCGATCAGCATGCCGTAATTGCGGCGGATGTAGTTGACGATGGCTTCGTCGAATTTGTCGCCGCCGACCCGGACCGAGCCCTTGTACACCATGCCGCCCAGCGAAATGATGCCGACTTCCGTGGTACCGCCGCCGATATCGACCACCATCGATCCGGTCGCTTCCGAAACCGGCAGGCCGGCGCCGATTGCCGCCGCCATCGGCTCTTCAATCAGATAAACCTGGGATGCGCCTGCGCCGAGCGCCGATTCGCGGATGGCGCGGCGTTCGACCTGGGTCGAACCGCAAGGTACGCAAATGATGATTCTTGGGGAGGGGCGAAACAGCTTCGAGTCGTGCACCATGCGGATGAACTGCTTGAGCATCTGCTCGGTGACGGTAAAATCGGCGATCACGCCGTCTTTCATGGGGCGAATCGCCTCAATATTGCCGGGAACCTTGCCCAACATGGCCTTGGCTTCCTTGCCGACTGCCTGAATCGTCTTTTTGCCGTTCGGGCCGCCCTGCTGGCGAATTGCCACAACCGAAGGCTCATCCAGAACGATGCCCAGGCCACGAACGTAAATCAGTGTATTTGCGGTGCCCAGATCGATCGCCAGATCGTTCGAAAAATAACTACGGAAAAATCCAAACATGTTTGTCCTGATGCGCCAAATGCATGCGCGAGTATTTTATAAAAGGGGTATTTTTCTGACTGCGGCGGCCAATTCTGCGCCAGCTAATCAATAGCCGCACATTCTACCTTATAATTTGCACCAAACCGGTAAGCGAAATACGCATAAATCGTTTGCCGCTTTGCCAGCCATTTTTCCATCTTATCGACGGCCCTGCGGCCCACCCTGCCATGTCCCTAGTTTTATCCGATGTCGAGCGTATTGCCAATTTGTCCCGCCTGGAGCTAAGCAAGGATCAGGCCCAAAAAACGCTGGAACAGCTCAACGGCATTTTTGCGCTGGTCGAGCAGATGAAAAGCGTCGATACGACCGGTATCGAGCCTTTAAGCCATCCGATCGCCGTCATCGAGGAACTGGCGCTGCGCTTGCGCGAAGACAATGCCACCGAGACCGACCATCGCGACGCCTATCAACAATGTGCGCCGGCCACGCAAGACGGCTTGTATCTGGTGCCGAAAGTGCTCGAATAAGGCTATAAGGCCTCATAAATAAGGCTTCATAAGCCGATCGGCGAAAGCCACTATTAGAAAGCAAGCCAGGTGATCCGCTGTGCGCAGTTACACGCGGTCACAATTTTAAGCAAACGCTCCGAAGCTGATTGAAATTCCCGATATCACATGCATACCAAAACACTTAAAGAACTCTCGGCGCTACTGCACGGCAAGAAGATCTCGGCGACCGAACTGGCCGGACTCTTTCTCGACCGGATTGCGGCCAGCGACCTGAATGCATTCCTGCACGTCGATCCCGCACTGACGCTGCAGCAGGCCGCCGCCGCCGATCAACGCCTGGCCGGCAATGCCGCGGGGCCGCTGACCGGCATTCCGATTGCGCACAAGGACATTTTCGTGACGCGCGACTGGCGCACCACGGCCGGCTCGAAAATGCTGGCCAATTACACCAGCCCGTTCGACGCAGCCGTGGTGGAGCGCTTCAATCAGGCCGGCACGGTCACGCTCGGCAAGCTCAATTGCGATGAATTCGCCATGGGTTCCAGCAATGAAAACTCGCATTTCGGCCCGGTTAAAAACCCGTGGGACAAAACGGCGGTGCCGGGCGGTTCGTCCGGCGGTTCGGCAGCGGCTGTTGCGGCCCGCCTGGCGCCTGCCGCGACCGCCACCGATACCGGCGGCTCGATCCGCCAGCCGGCATCGCTATGCGGCGTTACCGGCATCAAGCCGACCTACGGCAGCGTATCGCGCTACGGCATGATCGCCTTCGCTTCCTCGCTGGACCAGGGCGGCCCGATAGCAAAAACGGCGGAAGATTGCGCCCTGCTGCTCAATGCAATGACCGGCTTCGATGAACGCGACTCCACCAGCCTGGAGCGTAAAAGCGAAGATTTCACCCGCCAGCTGGACGGCGGCCTCACAGGTTTGCGGATCGGCGTGCCGCGTGAATTTTTCGGCGCCGGCCTGGCATCCGATGTCGAACAGGCAGTCCGCGCCGCGCTGGCCGAATTTGAGAAGCTGGGCGCCAAACTGGTCGATATCTCGTTGCCGAAAACCGAATTATCGATCCCGGTCTATTACGTTATTGCGCCGGCCGAGGCTTCGTCCAATCTGAGCCGCTTCGACGGCGTCCGCTACGGTCACCGGGCAGACAATTACAAAGATCTGGCCGATATGTACAAGAAATCGCGCGCGGAAGGTTTCGGCGAAGAAGTCAAACGGCGCATTCTGGTCGGCTCCTACGTGCTTTCGCATGGTTATTACGATGCCTATTATCTGCAGGCGCAGCGCATCCGGCGCCTGATTGCACAGGATTTCCAGCAAGCGCTGGCGGGGCCGAACCGCCTGTGCGACGTGATCATGGGGCCGGTGTCGCCTACGGTGGCATGGGATCTGGGCGATAAGGCGGACGATCCGGTGGCCAATTACCTGGCCGATATTTTTACGCTGTCCACCAGCCTGGCCGGCTTGCCCGGCATGTCGATCCCTTGCGGTTTCGGCCAGGGCGGCAAGAATGCGCAACGCCCGGTCGGGTTGCAGATTATCGGAAATTACTTCGAAGAAGCAAAATTGCTGAATGTGGCGCATCAATATCAGCGTGCCACCGACTGGCACCTGAAGGCGCCGCAATAAGTCGGTAATTAATCTATATCGCAGAGGAACACTATGCAGTGGGAAGTCGTCATCGGTCTTGAAACGCACACGCAGCTCACGACCCAATCGAAAATTTTCAGCGGCTCGCCGATTCGCTTCGGCGCCGCACCGAATACCCAGGCCAGCCCGGTCGATCTGGCGCTGCCCGGCGTGTTGCCGGTGCTGAACAAAGGCGCCGTCGAGCGCGCCATCCAGTTCGGTCTGGCGATCGGCGCAACGATTGCGCCGCGCTCTGTATTCGCCCGCAAAAACTACTTCTATCCGGATTTGCCGAAGGGCTATCAGATCAGCCAATTCGAATTGCCTGTGGTACAAGGCGGCCGGATTTCGTTCATGCTGGAAAAAGACGGCAAACCAGAGTTGCGTTCGATTCAGTTGACGCGCGCGCATCTGGAAGAAGATGCCGGCAAATCGCTGCATGAAGACTACGCAGGCATGAGCGGCATCGACCTGAATCGCGCCGGCACGCCGTTGCTGGAAATCGTCACCGAACCCGATATGCGCAGCGCCGCCGAAGCGGTCGCCTACGCCAAGGCGCTGCACTCGCTGGTGATGTGGCTCGGCATCTGCGACGGCAATATGCAGGAAGGCTCGTTCCGCTGCGACGCCAACGTTTCGGTGCGCCCGGTCGGCCAGCAAGCCTATGGCACGCGCAGCGAAATCAAGAATCTGAACTCCTTCCGCTTCATGGAAGATGCCATCAACTATGAAGTACGGCGCCAGATCGAACTGATCGAAGACGGCGGCAAAGTCGTGCAGGAAACCCGCCTCTACGATCCGGACAAAAAAGAAACGCGTTCAATGCGCAGCAAGGAAGATTCGCAGGATTATCGCTATTTCCCGGATCCGGATCTGCCGCCGCTGATGATTTCGTCCGAATGGATCGAACGCGTGCGCGCCACCATGCCGGAATTGCCGGACGCGATGCGACAGCGCCTGAGCGCGGATTACGGCCTGTCGGAATACGATGCCATGGTCCTGACGCAGTCGAAGGCGATGGCGGCCTATTTCGAAGCCGTCGTAGCGCAGGCGGGCGCCGCGCAAGCCAAGCCGGCCGCCAACTGGCTGATGGGCGATGTTGCTTCGGCGGTCAACCGGGACGGCATCGATATCGCCGATGCCCCGGTCGGCGCCAGGCAGCTGGCTTTGCTGCTGCAGCGTATTGCCGACGGCACCATTTCCAACAAGATCGCCAAGGATATATTCGGCATCATGTGGGAAGAAAAAGCCGCTGACGACGCTGCTGCGGATCGCATCATCGAGGCCAAGGGCCTGAAGCAGATTTCGGATTCAGGCGCGCTGGAAAAGATTGTCGACGATGTGTTGGCGGCCAATGCCAAGTCGGTCGAAGAATTCCGCGCCGGCAAGGAACAGGCGATCAATGCACTGATCGGCCAGGCAATGAAAGCCAGCCGCGGCAAGGCAAACCCGGCGCAGCTGACTGAATTGCTGAGGAAAAAACTGAACGCGTAATTTAGGGCAACGCTGATTAAGTGCCATGGGCGGCTTTTTTTTAGCGCCATGGGTGCCCTTTTTTTTAACGCGGCACGGGCCGTACCCCGCACCCCAATGAACGGTCTTTATGGATTTAAAGAA
>DASYCG010000007.1:0-17830 GCA_036500325.1 Herbaspirillum sp.
AATAACGTCGACGTCGCCGTCAACAGCGATCCGCTTGCCATCAAGGATGCGTTGGTGCGGCAGGCTGCCAGCGCTGTGCGCTGGGTCGAGACCGTGCAAAAAATGGCCGGCGAAAATATCACCCATGTGATCGAATGCGGCCCCGGCAAAGTATTGGCCGGCCTGACTAAACGGATTAATGGCGATCTGACCGGCGAGGCTATCGTCGATCAGGCATCGCTGGACAAAATAATGGAGTTGTTGGCATGACCACAGACACTTTGCAGGGCCAGATCGCGCTGGTGACCGGCGCATCGCGCGGCATCGGCCGCGCTATCGCGGCGACATTGATCGCAAAAGGCGCACGGGTAATCGGTACCGCAACCACGGAACAGGGCGCAGACGCGATTTCCGCTTATCTTGAGGAATTGTCTCCGGGCAACGGTCGCGGCATGTTATTGAATGTGAATGACGCTACCGCGTGTAACGAAACCATCGATGCCATCCAAAAGGAATTCGGCGCGATTTCCATTCTGGTCAATAATGCCGGCATCACCCAGGATCAACTGGCGATGCGCATGAAGGACGAAGAATGGGACAGCGTCATCGCCACCAATCTGACTGCCGTAGGCCGCCTGTCGCGCGCCGTATTGCGCGGCATGATGAAGGCCAGGGCGGGACGCATCATCAATATCACCTCGGTCGTCGGCTCTGCCGGCAACCCCGGCCAAATGAATTATGCCGCTGCAAAAGCCGGTGTCGCCGGCATGAGCCGCGCGCTGGCGCGTGAGATCGGCAGCCGTAATATCACCGTCAATTGCGTTGCACCCGGCTTCATCGATACCGATATGACCAAGGACCTGGGCGAGCAGCAAACGGCTGCGCTGCTGCAGCAGATTCCGCTGGGACGCCTGGGCGCGCCGGAAGATGTCGCTGCCGCGGTGTTATTTTTGGCCTCGTCACAAGCAGGTTACATTACGGGCACAACATTGCATGTTAATGGCGGCATGTACATGAGTTAAGGCGGTAATAATATGGCTGCAATAAGCCGCACGCACACGAATTAATACCGGGCTAATTCCCGATAAGACGCCAGCGATTGCCGATATTGCTGTCGGCAGCCGCTAAAAGTAAATTTATGCGCGCAAATCTGCTAAAATGCGCGCACTTTCTGTAACCGATCCAACTGGAGGTATGACAATGTCCGATATCGAACAACGTGTTAAAAAAATCGTCGCAGAACAACTGGGTGTTGCTGAAGCAGACGTCAAAATCGAATCATCGTTCGTTAACGATTTAGGTGCAGATTCACTCGATACCGTTGAACTGGTGATGGCGCTGGAAGACGAATTCGAAATGGAAATTCCAGACGAAGAAGCCGAAAAAATCACTACTGTGTTGCAGGCGATCGATTACGCCAAGGCACATCTCAAAGCTTAATTCTGTGTTGAACGACTCTAGGAGAACTGCTTGAGCCGCTCACGTGAACGCCGGGTTGTTATTACCGGTTTGGGTTGTGTTTCACCCGTCGGCAATACGGTTGCAGATGCCTGGGCAGCCGTTACTGCAGGTACCTCAGGTATTGCAACGATTACCAAATTCGACGCCTCGGCCTTTTCGACCCGTTTTGCGGGTGAAGTAAAAGGCTTTAGCGTCGAAGATTACATGCCTGCCAAAGAAGCGCGCCATATGGATACCTTTATCCATTACGGCATGGCGGCAGGGATGCAGGCGATTCGGGACAGCGGCCTGGTCAACGATCAGGATAATCTCGGCGAAAATATCGATGCGGATCGTGTCGGCGTTATTATCGGTTCCGGCATCGGCGGTTTACCGCTGATCGAAGAAACCCATGCAGAGCTCACCAGTCGCGGCCCACGGCGCATCAGCCCGTTTTTCATCCCGGCCTCGATTATCAATATGATTTCCGGCAATCTGTCGATCAGATACGGTCTGAAAGGGCCGAATCTGGCGATTGTGACTGCCTGTACCACCGGGCTGCATTGCATCGGGTCCGCCGGCCGCATGATCATGTACGGCGATGCCGACGTGATGATTGCAGGCGGCGCCGAAGCCAGCATTTCACCGTTGGGTCTGGGCGGATTCGCCTCGGCGCGCGCGTTATCCTCGCGTAACGACGATCCTGCGGCGGCATCCCGGCCGTGGGACAAGGATCGCGACGGTTTCGTACTCGGCGAAGGCGCCGGCGTATTGGTGCTGGAAGAATACGAACATGCGAAGGCGCGCGGCGCAAAAATTTACGCTGAACTGATCGGCTTCGGCATGAGCGGCGATGCTTACCACATGACCGCGCCGAATCTCGATGGTCCTCGCCGTTGCGTTCTGTCTGCGTTGAAAGACGCCGGGATCAATCCGGACGAAGCGCAGTATCTGAATGCGCACGGCACGTCGACCCCTCTGGGCGATCAGAACGAGAGCGATGCGATCAAGGCAGCCTTTGGCGATCATGCCAAAAAGCTGGTGGTCAATTCAACCAAGTCGATGACCGGCCACTTGCTGGGCGGCGCCGGCGGCCTGGAATCTGTATTTACGGTGTTGGCTGTCCATCATCAGATTTCGCCGCCGACCATCAATATCGACAATCAGGATCCTCTGTGCGATCTCGACTACTGCGCAAACACGGCGCGTGACATGAAAATCGATTACGCCGTGAAAAACTCCTTTGGTTTTGGCGGTACTAACGGCACATTGGTATTCAAGAGGCTGGTTTAAACAACTGGAAAGCGCCGGGTAATGTCGATTGCGATAGCAGTGCAGTCCAGACCTTCAAAGACCGGGAGCCTGTTAATGGCCATTGTGTCGACCGCTTTAATCGGGGTCGGCACAATTGCTTTAATGCAATTATTTCCCGGTTCCGCGGATAAGGCCCGCGGGATTGCAGTAATCGGTGCGGTTCCAGGTGTTCTACTGGCGGTTTTTGCCTGCTTTGCTTTGTGCCAACGGTGTGGCAGGATTGCACTGACGATTACAGATAGCGGCCAAATGCGCCTGTCCCTGTTGGGCCAGGGGTATCCGGCCAGTGGCGATCAGGCCGATATTGTGCAAATGATGCCTGATTCGACCATATGGCCGTTCTTTATTCTGTTACGCTTACGCAAACAGAATAAAAAATTAATTGTCGTGCCATTTTTTCCGGGTGACCTTTCGCCAGAGCTTTTTCGCCGGCTATCGGTCGCCTGTCGCTGGATTGCTGCCCGAAACGATGCTGCCCAGCCCCATTTTCCGTCGAATTCTGACAAATCATGACTTATCGAGCAAAATAATTCGCACTTACCATTCACGCCAAATTATTACGCTTTTAGAAAATAATAAAGGAACGGTGCTTGTCCACAGAACGCGAAATTGACCAACTGTTAGTCGAACGGGTTCAACGCGGCGATAAAAAAGCCTTTGAACTGTTGGTGATCAAATACCAGAGAAAGCTTATGCGGCTTGTGCTGCGGCTCGTTCGCGACCAGGCTGAGGCCGAAGATGTGGTACAGGAAGCCTTTATCAAGGCCTACCGCGCCCTACCCAAATTCCGAGGCGATTCAGCCTTTTATACCTGGCTTTATCGGATTGGCATTAATACCGCCAAGAACTATTTAGTGACAATGGGGCGGCGTGCGCCTACATCAACTGAAGCAGATGCAGAAGAAGCTGAAACTTTTGACGACGGAGAGCAACTAAGGGATATCAATACCCCGGAATCGATGTTGGCGACTAAGCAAATAGCGCAAACCGTGAATCTGGCTATGGATGCTCTTCCCGACGAATTGCGCATGGCGATAACCCTTCGAGAGATCGAAGGACTGAGTTATGACGAGATTGCTGAAGCGATGGGCTGTCCTATTGGCACTGTACGCAGTCGTATCTTCCGCGCACGAGAGGCCATAGCCGATAAATTACGGCCGTTACTGGGAACGGCCATAGATAAACGCTGGTAACTTTTGAATCGGGAAGAAAGGATCGAGGCTTTAAGCCATGGACACCAAAGAATTGAACAAGGAACAAATTTCAGCTTTTGCTGATGGCGAACTGTCTGACGCACAGGCCGATGTGGTATTGGCATCGCTACGTACTGAACAGGGGATGGCTGCATGGAATGCCTATCATCTCGTCGGGGACGCTGCGCGCTCCGATGAAATGGCGGTCGCCATGAGCCCGGACTTCTTTTCGAAGTTTTCGGCTCGGCTTGAGGCCGAACCCACGATCATTGCGCCGGCTCAGGCCGACCGCCAGCACCAAGCCCGGACTATCGCCGGTAAATCGTCGATTCGGCGATTTGCGATTCCGGCGCTGGCCCTGTCGCTGGCCGCCACAATTGTGATCATTCTGCAGCCGCAACCTGCGGCTGTGGTAGCAACAACCGGTACTGCAACCACCAATGTGGCTGCAGCAACACCGGCGACGCCAGTGGCCCAAACCGCAAGCAGTGCTCCTGCAGCAGCAGCCACAGCCACAGCCGCAGCCGATACTTCGGCGCCGGCAGTCGCTACGCTGGTGCGCGACGGTGAAGTTGTCCGCGATCCAAAGATCGATAAATTCCTCGGCGCGCACGAAGGTTTTACTCCGCAACAAAGCAGCGAGCAATTAAGTCGTTCCGCTGCATTCAATGTTGAAGCAGACAAATAAGTCTCTTGCGCCAGTCCCTGGCTGGCGCAATTTCTTTCAACGTCCATAGCGATTTCCATCCTCAGCGGTATGTCATCCCATCCCATCGGAAAGCTTAATTTCCGGGACTGCCTTGTTTTACAATTCGACATACTTCTTGCTGCGATCTTTACGCGTATTTCAGTGTTTTGCGTTACGATCAATCCAGTTTCGCCATTGTGTTTTAACAGCGAAGCCGCATATCTGACATGGCAAATCACTAATCAGGACACGCTAATCACGTTTACCGATCGCACCAGAACTTTAAAAAGATGAACGAGCCTATGAAAACGACTTTACGCTTCACCACTTTATGCTTGTCCGTGCTGCTGTGCAGCACGGCTTTGGCGCCATTCGGTGCCGCGCAGGCGGCGCCCACCGGCGCCATAGTGAACCTTCCCGATTTTGCCGACATTGTCGAAAAGACCGGTCCGGCAGTGGTGAATATCCGCACGACGGAACGCGTCAGGTCGAATATTACGCAGGGCGGGAATCCGAGCGACGAGGAAATGCAGGAATTTTTGCGCCGTTTCTTCGGTGTGCCGCCACAAGGAATGCCGCAGCAGCCTGCACCGCGCAAACCGGCGCCGGCGCAGCCTCAATCCCAGGAAGAAGTGCCGCGCGGGGTCGGTTCCGGCTTTATTACATCGGCTGACGGTTACATCATGACCAACGCGCATGTCGTCGAAGGCGCCAGCGAAGTGTATGTGACGCTGACCGACAAGCGCGAGTTCAAGGCCAAGATCATCGGGTCCGATAAGCGTACCGACGTTGCGCTGCTGAAAATCGAAGGCGGTAATTTGCCGCGCCTGACCATTGGCGACTCGGACAAAATCCGTGCCGGCGAATGGGTCCTGGCGATCGGTTCGCCATTTGGCCTGGATAATACCGTTACTGCAGGGATCGTTTCGGCCAAGGCGCGCGACACCGGCGATTATCTGCCGCTGATCCAGACCGACGTAGCCGTCAATCCAGGTAATTCGGGTGGGCCGCTGATCAATTTGAAGGGTGAAGTGGTCGGCATCAATTCCCAGATTTACAGCCGTTCCGGCGGTTTCATGGGTATTTCGTTCGCAGTGCCTATCGACGAAGCCTTGCGTGTGGCGGATCAGCTCAAGGCCGGCGGCCGTGTGACGCGTGGCCGCATCGGCGTGCAAATCGGCGACGTGACCAAGGAAGTTGCCGAATCGCTGGGCTTGGCCAAGGCGCAGGGCGCATTGGTATCGAAAGTGGAAACGGCCGGACCTGCCGAAAAAGCCGGCATCGAACCCGGCGACATCATCCAGAAATTCAACGGTGTCATGATCGATCGGCCGAACGATCTGCCGCGCATGGTGGGCAGCATCAAACCGGGTACGCGCGCAACGGTCACCATCTGGCGTAAAGGCGCCAGCCGCGATATGACATTGACGGTAGCCGAAGTCGAGCCGGACAAAGTGGCGCGGGTCGACGACAATAGTTCGTCGAAATCCGAGCCGGTATCCAATGCACTCGGTTTGTCGGTCAGCGATCTGACCGAAGCGCAGAAGAAAGAGCTGAAGATCGATTCCGGCGTGCTGGTCGAAACCGCTGAAGGCAATGCGGCCCGCGTCGGTATTCGTCCCGGCGACACGATTCAGCGTTTGAACAATACCGATATCAAGGATGCCAAGCAGTTCAATGCGCTGGTCGCAAAACTCGATTCGAAGAAATTGGCCGCGGTGCTGGTACGCCGTGGCGATTCTTCCCTGTTCGTGACCTTGCGTCCGATCGCGCCGACACAGTGATCGCCGGTAATTAACCGAGGCTGCAGACTCAAACGAGTTTGCAGCCTTTTTCTTTTATTATTTCCGGGTGTGTTTTGATGCCGGCTTATAACTTTACGATCTATTCCAGATCCTATTGTCATTTATGCGATGACATGCGGGATGCGCTGAAAGTAGCGCTGGATCACTTGCAATGCACAAAATATGCGATCGAAATGGTCGACGTCGACGCCGATCAGGCCTTGCTGGCCGAATACGATGAACTGGTGCCGGTGTTGCTCGCAAGCAAAAATGAAGGCCCGGCCAGCCGTTTATGCCATTATTTCCTCGATAAAGAGCGCCTCGCTGCGTTTTTGGCGGCTTGAATGGTGCCAGCCCCCATTCCGAGAGGGCCAGCAGCCCTGATTTGACGGGCTTTTTAAGGCGGAATCCGGTAAAATGCGGCATCGAATAACCTGCATAACTTCATTACGAACAGGCGCCCGCCTGGGGTAATCAACCCCGTTCGGAGCGCCTTTTTTGTGTCGCTGTCTGTAACCGCTTATTAATGAAAAACATACGCAACTTCTCCATCATTGCTCACATCGACCACGGTAAATCGACGCTGGCGGATCGCATCATTCAACTTTGCGGCGGCTTGTCCAATCGGGAAATGGAAGCGCAAGTGCTGGATTCGATGGATATCGAGCGCGAACGCGGCATTACCATCAAGGCGCAGACGGCGGCTCTGTCCTATAAGGCGCAAGACGGCACAATCTACAACCTGAACCTGATCGATACGCCGGGCCACGTCGATTTCAGCTACGAAGTCAGCCGTTCCTTGTCGGCCTGCGAAGGCGCATTGCTGGTAGTGGATGCATCGCAGGGCGTCGAAGCGCAAACGGTGGCCAATTGCTACACGGCGCTGGAACTGGGCGTCGAAGTGGTGCCGGTGCTGAACAAAATCGATCTGCCGAACGCCGACCCCGATAATGCTATTTCCGAAATCGAAGACGTCATCGGCATCGATGCGTCCGATGCGGTGCATTGTTCGGCCAAGACCGGCCTGGGCGTCATGGAAGTATTGGAAGCGCTGATCGCCAAAGTACCGCCGCCGAAAGGCGATGCCGATGCGCCGCTGCAAGCGCTGCTGGTCGACTCCTGGTTCGATAATTACGTCGGCGTCGTGATGCTGGTGCGCGTCATGAACGGCACCTTGCGGCCGAAAGACAAGATCATGCTGATGGCCAGCGGCACGCAGCATCTGACCGAAAGCGTCGGCGTATTCACGCCCAAATCGCAGAGCAGGGAATCGTTATCGGCCGGACAAGTCGGATTTGTGATTGCCGGCATCAAGGAATTGAAAGCCGCCAAGGTCGGCGACACCGTCACGCTGGTGAATCGTCCCGCTGCAGAGGCGCTGCCCGGCTTCAAGGAAGTCCAGCCGCAGGTATTTGCCGGCCTGTTCCCGGTCGAAGCCAATCAATACGATCAACTGCGCGACTCCCTGGAAAAACTCAAGCTGAACGACGCTGCGTTGCAATACGAACCGGAAGTATCGCAGGCGCTGGGCTTTGGATTCCGTTGCGGTTTCCTGGGCCTGCTGCATATGGAAATCGTCCAGGAACGCCTGGAACGCGAATTCGATATGGATCTGATCACCACCGCGCCCACCGTGATCTACGAAGTGGTGATGCGCGACGGCAGCATTTTGATGGTGGACAATCCGTCGAAAATGCCCGACACGGTCAAGATCGAAGAGATTCGCGAACCGATCGTCACCGTCAATCTATACATGCCGCAGGAATACGTCGGCGCCGTGATCACGCTTTGCACCTCCAAGCGCGGCATGCAGACCAATATGAGCTACCACGGCAAGCAGGTGCAACTGACCTACGAAATTCCGATGGCTGAAGTGGTGCTGGATTTCTTCGACAAACTGAAGTCGACATCGCGCGGTTACGCCTCGATGGATTATGAGTTCAAGGAATACCGCCCGGCCGATGTGGTCAAGGTCGACATGCTGATCAACAGCGAAAAAGTCGATGCGCTGGCCATCATCGTGCATCGCGCCAACAGCCAATACCGCGGCCGCGCGGTGGCTGCCAAGATGCGCGAACTGATCCCTCGTCAAATGTTCGATGTCGCCATCCAGGCGGCCATCGGCGTCAATATTATTTCCCGCGAAAACGTCAAAGCCTTGCGCAAAAACGTTTTGGCCAAGTGCTACGGCGGCGACATCAGCCGCAAGCGCAAACTGTTGGAAAAACAAAAAGCGGGCAAGAAGCGCATGAAACAGGTCGGTTCTGTTGAAATCCCGCAAGAAGCATTCCTGGCAATTTTACAAGTGGATGAAAAATGAACTTCCAGTCTGTGTTGAGCAATTTCGCATTGATTCTATTCGTGCTGATGGTGTTAACGGGCATCATCTGGTTTATGGACAAGTTTTATCTCGCCAAGCAACGGCAGGCCAATGCAGATCGCGCGCTGACCGAATTCGACGCTCGCAACGCGACCTTGATAAGCCAAGGGATCAAGCCGGACACCGACACCGGCGTGCGCGCCCGTATCCAGAACGATCTGACCAAGCAGCCGGTCTGGATCGAATATTCGGGCAGTTTTTTTCCGGTGATCGCGCTGGTGTTTTTCCTGCGCTCGTTTCTGTATGAGCCGTTCAAGATTCCGTCCAGCTCAATGGTCCCGACCTTGATGGTCGGCGATCTGATCCTGGTCAATAAATTCGATTACGGCATTCGTCTGCCGATCGTCAATAAAAAAATCATCCAGATCGGCAATCCGCAACGCGGCGATGTCATGGTATTCAGATTCCCGAAAGATGAAACTCAGGACTACATTAAACGGGTTGTCGGTGTGCCTGGCGATAAAATAGTGTATAAAAACAAGAAGTTAACTATTAACGGCGAGTCTTTGACTTATCAGGCATTGCCAGATTTCCTGGACGACGAGACGCTCAACTATACAAGCCAGCTGCAGGAAAACCTGAATGGCGTACCACACAAGATCCTGAATAACCAGCGCGCCCCGAGTTATGTGCCCAATCCGGACAATTTCCCGCATCGCGAATTATGCTCTTACGACGTCGAGGGATTCGCTTGCACTGTTCCCGAAGGGCAATATTTCATGATGGGCGACAATCGCGATAACAGCCTGGATAGCCGCTATTGGGGCTTTGTGCCGGACAAGAATATTGTCGGAAAAGCATTTTTTGTATGGATGAATTTTAGCGATCTGAAGCGTATCGGCAATTTTCATTGATTTGTAACAGGAATCTGGAAAAAGCAGTGGTAACAGACTTGTGCCGGACGGCGTAAGATGCCGGACTAGGAGTGAGCGACATACATGGATCCATTATTGCAAAATCGGCTAGGCCACACGTTCAAGGATGCCGGGTTGTTGCAGCAAGCCTTGACGCATCGTAGCCATAGCAGTTTGCATAACGAACGGCTGGAGTTTCTCGGCGATTCGATCCTGAATTGCGTCGTCGCGTCGCTGCTGTTCGAGCGTTACAGCACCATAGACGAAGGCGATCTGTCACGCTTGCGCGCCAATCTGGTGAAGCAGCAGTCGCTCTATGAAATTGCGCAACGGCTGGAGCTGTCGCAATTTTTGCGTCTGGGCGAAGGCGAATTGAAATCCGGCGGATTCCGGCGGCCGTCCATCCTGGCCGATACGCTTGAAGCGCTGTTCGGCGCGATCTTTCTGGATGCCGGCTTTAATGCCGCACGGGACGTCATTCGCTCGCTGTACATCCCGATTCTCGATACGGTCGATCCCAAAACATTGGGCAAGGACGCCAAGACCTTGCTGCAGGAATACCTGCAAGGCAAAAAAATCCCGCTGCCGCAATACAACGTGGTCGCTACGCACGGCGCTGCGCACAGCCAGGAATTTGAAATCGAATGCCTGGTGCCGAAGCTGGAGATACAGGTTTTCGGTACCGGCGGCAGCCGCCGCGCCGGCGAACAGGCCGCCGCCAAACTGGCGCTGGAAGCAGTGCAGGCGGCGATGGTGAAGACACCGGCCAGCGCGCGCAAGGCGCGGCCCCGTACCGCGCAGCTGAAACTGGCCGGTATCGCGACCATCCAGCCCGATCCGGCGACTGAAAACGCTGCGTCCGATCTACTGACGCCGGTCAAGGCTGCTGCAGCAAAAACCGAAAAAGCCGAAAAGGCTGAAAAGCAGGAAAAAATCCCGAAATTGCCGGCCCGGCCCGAATTGAAGACCGACTCGAAAACCGACTCGAAAACTGAATTGAAAACCGAATCCGGCGCGGATAAATCCGCCGATACTGCGCAAGCCGCAGCCTTGCCACCGAATACCTCCAAATCCAAGAGCGCATGACAGAATCCACCGCCAGCCCAGAGTCCGATTATCGTTGTGGCTATATCGCCATCATCGGACGTCCCAACGTTGGCAAATCGACTTTGATGAACGCGCTGATCGGCGCCAAAATCAGTATCACGTCACGCAAGGCGCAAACCACCCGTCATCGGATTACCGGCATTCAGACCATCGAAAACACGCAATTCGTGTATGTCGATACGCCGGGCTTCCAGACGCGCCACAGCAATGCATTGAACAAGACCCTCAATCGCACGGTGACCAATACGCTGCTCGCGTCCGACGTCATTTTGTACGTGGTCGAAGCCGGTACGTTTACCAGCGCCGACAAGGAAGTCATGGATCTGTTGCCGCCGAATGTGCCGGCAATCCTGGTCATCAACAAGTCAGACCGGGTCAAGGATAAAGCGGCGCTGATGCCGTTTGCGCAAAAGCTGGCGGTGCAATTCAACTTTGCCGCAGTGGTGCCGGTATCCGCTCAGCAGCTTTTCCAACTGGATAGCCTGCAGAAGGAAATCACCAAACTGCTGCCCAATAATCCGCCGATGTTCGATGCCGACGACATCACGGACCGCAGCGAAACATTTCTGGCATCCGAAATCGTACGCGAAAAACTGTTCCGTTTCGTCGGCGACGAGCTGCCCTATACCAGCACCGTGATGATCGAGAAATTCGAGCAAGAGGGCGATCTGCGCCGCATCTTCGCTGCCATTCTGGTCGAGCGCGATACGCACAAGGCAATGGTGATCGGCAACAAGGGCGCGCGTCTGAAAGAAATCTCGACGCAATCCCGGCTGGATATGGAACGCCTGTTCGGTGGTCCCGTTTATCTGGAAATCTTCGTCAAGGTCAAATCCGGCTGGGCCGATAATGAGGTCGGGCTGCGAGCCTACGGTTACGAATAAACCGGACAGTACTTACTTTCCCCGCCATGGCCGATCCGAGCGCAGCACTCTCCGCGACGTCCGATATTCGCTCAATCGCCGATATCGGTGCGCATGCCGAAATGCAAATCGCAGCCGAAGCCGCTATGAATTCGTCATCGGCGACCGCCGCCACCGCTGCCAAGCCGGTCCGCCGCCCCCGCGTCAGCACCTCCGATTCCCGCATCAGCGGCCAACCGGCCTTTGTCCTGCACAGTTACCCCCATAAAGAAACCAGCCTGATCATCGATCTGCTGTCGCGCGACTACGGCCGTATTGCGCTGGTCGCCAAAGGCGCCAAGCGCCCGCATTCCAAATTGCGCGGTGTGTTGCAGACCTTTCAGCCCTTGTCGGTCAACTGGACCGGCAAGGCCGAAGTCCGCACGCTGATCGCCGCCGAATGGGTCGGCGGCCTGCTGCCGCTGGAAAAGTCAGCGCTGTTATGCGGTTTTTATCTGAATGAGCTGCTGGTCAAACTACTGGCGCGCGACGATCCGCATCCGGAATTATTCGATCATTATGTGGCGACCCTGAATCAACTGGCCCATGGCGAATCGCCGCCGATCGTGCTGCGTCAATTCGAGCGCGCGCTGCTCAAATCCAATGGCGTTGCGGCCGATCTGACGCATTGCACGGGCACTCGCAGCCTGGTCGAACCCGACCGCATCTATGTGGTGGATCCGGAACGCGGCACGCGCCCGGCGCTGGCGGCAGATGGTTGGCCGCGCATACACGGCAAAACCCTGCTCGATATGGAACGCGAAGATTACAGCGACAGCACAACTCAAACGCAAAGCAAATTCCTGATGCGTTTTTTGCTTGCTCATTATCTGGGCGGCGCGCAATTGAATACGCGACAGATATTGATCGATCTGATGCAATTGTGATGCGTGCGCTACATGACGCGACTTTGGGATACCATCGTTCTGTACTGCGCTGTACCGGGATGTTTTTCAGTAAATTGTGAATGCCCCGCTTTAATTGCCGTCCCTGATTTTTTGTCTTTTTGATTTCCGATTCCCCAAACAATATGAGTTATTTACAACCTGCCGGCCCGAGCATCGAACTCGGCATCAATATCGATCACGTGGCAACTGTGCGCAATGCGCGCGGCACGGTGTATCCCGATCCGCTGAGAGCCGCGCTGGAAGCCGAACAGGCCGGCGCCGACGCCATCACGCTGCATCTGCGCGAAGATCGCCGCCACATCCGCGACGCCGATGTCGAAGCGATCCGGCCGCAACTGATTACGCGCATGAACCTGGAAGCCGCCGTGACCGCCGAAATGCTGGATTTCGCCTGCCGCATCCAGCCGCAAGATGTCTGCCTGGTGCCGGAAAAACGGCATGAGCTGACCACCGAAGGCGGCCTGGACGTGGTGCGTTATTTCCCGCAGGTGCAGGCGGCAGTGCGGCAATTGCATGCGGCCGGTATCCGGGTCAGCCTGTTCATCGATCCCGATCCTCAGCAAATCCAGGCCGCCGCGGAAACCGGCGCCAAAGTCATCGAATTGCATACCGGCCGTTACGCCGAGACCGAAGGCGCGGTGCAAGCACAGGAACTGCTGCGCGTGCGGCAGGGCGTGCTGGAAGGAACGCAACGCGGCTTGCGCGTCAACGCCGGCCATGGGCTGCATTACACCAACGTACAGGCGATTGCCGCCATTGCCGATATCGCGGAACTGAACATCGGTCACGCGATAGTCGCGCACGCCATCTTTGCCGGCTGGCAGAATGCGGTGCGCGAGATGAAAGCTCTGATCGTGCGAGCGCGCCTTGAAGGGGAAATCAGGAAATGATTTACGGCATCGGCACCGATATCATTAAAATCTCGCGCATAGCAGCGGCGCTGGAGCGCAACGGCGATCGTTTTGCCGGGCGCATCCTGGGTGCGGAAGAGATGGAAAAATTCAAGAGCCGCTATGCCCGCGTGCCGGCGCGCGGCATCAGTTTCCTGGCGACGCGGTTTGCGGCCAAGGAAGCCTTTTCGAAAGCGATCGGCCTCGGCATGCGCATGCCGATGACCTGGCGCAGCATGCAGGTGCTCAACGCGCCCAGCGGCAAGCCGATCGCGGTACTGAGCGGCGCGCTGCTGACATGGTTCACAGAGCAGGGTATGAGCGCGCAGGTATCGATTACCGACGAGGCCGAATACGGCGTCGCCTTTGTCATCGTGGAGAAATGATGAGTAACAGTTCTGCTGATTTGACTACATCGAACGCGTCCCCGGTAACTGCATCGGCGTCCGCACCTGCGGCATTCGGGCCGGTCATGCTGGACGTGGCCGGCAAGACCCTGGGGCCGGACGACATCCGCCGCCTGCAGCATCCGCTGACCGGCGGCGTCATTCTGTTTGCGCGCAACTACGAAAGCCGCGCGCAATTGCTGGCATTGACCAAGGCAATTCATGCCGCCCGGCCTGGTCTGCTGATTGCAGTCGATCATGAAGGCGGACGGGTACAGCGTTTTCGTACGGATGGTTTTACGCGCCTGCCGGCCATGGGTTTGCTCGGAAAATTATGGGACCGCGACGTATTGCAGGCCACCGCAGCGGCCACCGCCACCGGTTTTATCCTGGCGGCGGAATTGCGCGCCTGCGGCATCGATCTTTCTTTTACACCGGTGCTGGATCTGGACTTCGGCCAATCCAGCGTCATCGGCGATCGTTCGTTTCATCGCGATCCGCGTGTGGTGAGCTTGCTGGCCAAGAGCCTGAATCACGGCTTGCTGCTGGCAGGCATGGCCAATTGCGGCAAGCATTTTCCCGGCCACGGCTTTGCGCAAGCCGATTCGCATGTCGCCATGCCGGTCGATGAACGCGAGCTGAGCGACATCCTGCAAGACGATGCCAAACCGTACGAATGGCTGGGAATCGGCTTGGCGGCCGTGATGCCGGCCCATGTGATCTATCCGAAAGTGGATAAGCATCCGGCTGGATTTTCCAAGAAATGGCTGACCATTTTGCGTCGGCAGCTCGGCTTCCAGGGCGTCGTTTTCAGCGACGATCTGAGCATGGAAGGGGCCAGTGTGGCCGGCGATGCGCTGGCGCGCGCCGAAGCGGCATTAAAGGCCGGTTGCGATATGGTCCTGATGTGCAATTCGCCGGATAAGGCGGATTTGCTGCTGTCCGGCCTGACGCACAAACAGAGCCCCGCGTCGGCGGCGCGCGTGGCGGCATTGGCGCCGCGCACGCCTGCAGCCGACTGGGCCCAAATGCAAAACGATCCCCGTTACCAAAGCGCCATGGAGACCGTGCTGGCGCTGATGCAGGACTGATTCGTCATGAGCGATCGAACTTCACCGGAAGCACCGGACCTGACACATTCGCCGGAGCCGGTTCCTCCAGCCACCCCCAAGGCCACCGCCGCCGAGCTGCGCGCAGTGGTCCTGGATACCGTCGCCAAGCTGCCGAATCTGCCCGGCGTGTATCGCTATTTCGATATCGATGACAACGTGCTGTATGTCGGCAAGGCACGCGATCTGAAAAAACGCGTATCGAGTTATTTTCAGAAGACCATGACCGGCCCGCGCATCGCAATGATGGTCGAACGCATCGCGCGCCTGGAAACCACGGTGACCCGCAGTGAAGCCGAAGCGCTGCTGCTGGAAAACAATCTGATCAAATCCTTGCAGCCGCGTTTCAATATTCTGTTTCGCGACGATAAATCCTATCCGTATCTGAAAATCACCGGCCACGCCTTTCCGCGGATGGCGTATTACCGCGGCTCGGTGGATAAGCGCAATCAATATTTCGGGCCGTTTCCAAATGCATGGGCGGTCAAGGAATCGATCCAGATTCTGCAAAAGGTTTTTTTGTTGCGCACCTGCGAAGATACGGTTTATGCAAACCGTACGCGGCCTTGCCTGCTGCATCAGATCCAGCGTTGCAGCGGCCCTTGCGTCAATCTGATTTCGAAAGAAGATTACGCGCTCAACGTTGAAAATGCGGCGCAATTCTTGCGTGGACGGCAAAGTGAAGTGCTGGCGTCGCTGGAGCAGAAAATGCATGGCTTCGCCGCGGAATTATTATTCGAACGCGCGGCGCTGGTGCGCAATCAGATCATCGCCTTGTCCAGCGTATTGCATCAGCAAAGCATGGAGACCGGCGGCGATGCCGATATCGATATCATCGCCGTGGTCGTGCAGGGCGGCCGCGCCTGCGTCAATCTGGCGATGGTGCGCGGCGGCCGCCATCTCGGCGATCGCGCCTATTTCCCGGCGCACGTCGATGCAGCCGCGGCAACCACGGACGAATCGATCGATGTCGAAGTGCTGAAAGCATTCATGGCGCAGCATTACATCGATAAATTCATTCCAGGCTCGCTGATCGTCAATTGCGAAATCGATGAGCCGGCGCTGATGCTGGCATTGATGGAGCAATGCGGCCACCGCATCAATTTGAGTTTCCAGCCGCAGGGACAGCGCAGGCAATGGCTGGAAATGGCGCACAAGGGCGCTGAAATCGCGTTGGCGCGCCTGTTGTCGGAGCAGGGCTCGCAGCAATCGCGCACGCGCGCGTTGGCCGAAGTGTTGAACTGCGAAGTCGAGGCGCTGGAAAATCTGCGGATCGAATGCTTCGACATCAGCCATACGCAGGGCGAGGCGACGCAGGCCTCCTGTGTGGTGTTTCATCATCACGCCATGCAGAACGGCGAATACCGCCGTTACAATATCAACGACATCACGCCCGGCGACGATTATGCGGCGATGCGCCAGGTGCTGATGCGGCGCTATGAAAAAGTCGCCAACGGCGACGGCGTGATGCCGGATATCGTGCTGGTTGACGGCGGTAAGGGACAAGTCGAAATGGCGCGCCAGGTATTGACCGAACTGGGCCTGGATATCGGCCTGATTGTCGGCGTCGCCAAGGGCGAAGGGCGGCGGGTCGGCCTGGAGACCCTGATTTTCGCGGATGGCAGGCCGCCCGCGGAACTAGGCAAGGAATCGGCGGCATTGATGCTGATTGCGCAGATCCGCGATGAAGCGCATCGCTTTGCGATCACCGGCATGCGCGCCAAACGCGCCAAGGCCAGGCAGACTTCGCGGCTGGAAGAAATCGAGGGCATCGGCGCCCGTCGGCGCCAGAAATTATTGGCGCGTTTCGGCGGTTTGCGCGGCGTGACCGACGCCAGCGTCGCCGATCTGGCGTCGGTCGAAGGCATTTCGCGCCAGTTGGCAGAAGAAATATATAAGCAATTACATTGAAGTTTTGGTAGATTGCAGGGCTTGGAACGCACTTGGCGCGTATTGGCGCGTATCTTGCCGGCGATCGATTGCAGGCATCTGTGTTTCAAGTACGCGACTTGAGCGGTGTCCAATGGTGACTCGCAGCGTATTTTCTTTGGAATTTTTGTCTGGAATTTTTTGAAGCGAACTTATGCCTTTTAATATCCCGATTCTGCTGACCTGGTTGCGCGTCGCGTTGATTCCGCTGGTGGTCGGCGTATTTTATTTGCCGGAATTGGGATTGTCGCGTTACGAACAGGGCGTGGCTTCGACCATCATTTTTATCGTGGCGGCCGCAACCGACTGGTTCGACGGCTTTCTGGCGCGGCGCTGGGACCAGACTTCGGCCTTCGGCGCTTTCCTCGATCCGGTCGCCGACAAGCTGATGGTGACCGGCGCCTTGCTGGTATTGGTGCATCTGGGGCGGGTCCATCCGATCTTCGCCTTTGTCATTATCGGCCGTGAAATCACGATTTCGGCGTTGCGCGAATGGATGGCGCAGATCGGCGCATCGAAATCGGTTGCCGTCAGCTCATTGGGGAAAATCAAGACTACTGCGCAAATGGTGGCGATCCCGATGCTGTTGTATTACGACATGTTGCCGGGCAATATCGATACCCGCTTCTGGGGCCACATATTGCTGATTATTGCTGCGCTGCTGACAGTCTGGTCGATGTTTTATTATTTACGCAAAGCCTGGCCGCTGATTAAAAAGATGCAATAAAGAGCAAGCCTGCGGTGTGGCATTATGGGCACAATATCAAGCAACAGATTTAGTAGCAGTATTAAGTAAATTTATATCGCGCGACCCTTGACAACGCGTCGCAGGCCTTTATAATAGCGGTCTGTTGTGAATGCGGGAGTAGCTCAGTTGGTAGAGCGCAACCTTGCCAAGGTTGAGGTCGAGAGTTCGAGACTCTTCTCCCGCTCCAGGATACGAAAGGAAGCCTTCAAAGCTTCCTTT
>DASYCG010000008.1:0-3469 GCA_036500325.1 Herbaspirillum sp.
CCGCCAAACCAGGACTAGGGCTTGGGGTAACGCTGTTTAAGTGCCATGGGTGGCCTTTTTTTTAGCGCCATGGGCGGCCTTTTTTTTAACGCGGCACGGGCCGTACCCCTCACCCAAATGAACGGTCTTTTATGGATTTAAAGAAAGTTCGAAGTCGACTGATTTTCTTTAGTTCCATAAAAAATCGTTCATTTGGGTGAGGGGTACGGCCCGTGCCGCGTTAAAAAAAAGGCCGCCCATGGCGCTAAAAAAAAGGCCACCCATGGCACTTAAACAGCGTTACCCCAAGCCCTAGTCCTGGTTTGGCGGCGCTGTCTTGTGCGATGCCTTGCGCATGGGTTTGTGCAAGCGCAGGCTCAGGGCCGTCATTGCCGCCATCAGCAAGGCCACCGGCAGCATGCCGTACGGCAGCAGGAAGCCTGCGATCTGGGTGCCGATGCCGGATAAGATCAAGGCCAGGAACATCAGGAAACCGGATGCCAGGCTGGTCAACGCGGGCGGCACCGACAATGCCCGCGTCATCGCAGCAGGGCCGCGCAAACCGAGCCCGCCGCAAAACACCGCCCACGCAATAATCATCGCGGCAGCATGCTTGAACGCGAGCAGGCCCAGCAAGGCCAGCGCCAGCGTCGCCAGCAATTGCATGAATCCGCCGATGCGCATGATGCGCTCTGCACCGTGACGCTGCACCAGCGGGTCGCCGCGCGCAGCGCCGAGCATGAATCCCGACACGCCGCAAATCTGCATGACCACGAATATTTCCGGCCCTTCCTGCAGCCATTGATGGATCAAATGCGGTGCGCTGGCGACAAAGGTCACCAAGGCGCCGAAACTCAGGCCGTAGAGCGCGGCATCGCACAGAAAATCCGCATGGCGCAACAGCAGCAGATAGCTGGCCGGTTCATCTCGATGCAAGTGCAGGGGCTGATCGTCGCGGATCTTCAGCACGAACGGTATCAACAGCACTGCCAGCACGACGATAATCCAGAAGCAGAAGCGCCAGTCGGCGCGCAGCAGGATCAGCGTTCCCAATACCGGCGCGACAGCCGGGATGGCGGATTCGGCCATGCTGACCCAGGATAGCGCGCGCACTGCATCGGTATCCGAACAGCGCCTGCGCAGCAGCACCGGCACCACCACCGTGGCGGCGCCGGCGCCGATGCCCTGGATGGCCCGGAATACGATCAGCAGGCCGATATCGGCAGCTATCGCGCAGCCGATGCCGGCGGCGATTTCAATGGCGATGCCGGCCAGCAGGGTGCCGCGCATGCCGAGCTTGTCGGCCACCGCGCCCCACGCCAATTGCGACAGCGCCAGCGCGATCATGTAGACCGAGATGGTGCCCTGTACGGTCGGCAAGGAGGTGTTCAATTCCTGCGCCAGATACGGCAGCGCAGGCAAATAGAGATCGATGGCGAGCATGCCGATGGCGGTCAATGCGGCCAGTGGAACGATTTGCAGCGGGGAGAGTTTTTGCATCGGGAGAAAAGGAAGCGCGAAGAAGCATGCGCGCAGTGGCAGGAATGAAGCGGAGGGGCGAAGCGGGCATTCTACCGTAAGGTACGGCGCGTTATGGAGCGTTATTGAGCGCGTATCGATCAGGTTGACATGCCGGCCAGCCCCATCACAAAGCGCAGTCCCAATGCCACCGCGCCCAATGCTGCAACGCTGGCGCACCAGATCAACAGCAGCCAGCCGATACGGCTGAACCATTTGCGCACCGCCGGTGCGGCGGCGGGCTCCTGGCGATGATCAGGGGCTGAGTTGGATGCAGGCATGGTCTTGGCGGCAGATATCAGCGGCAGGTCTTAATGATAATAATCGTCATGTTTGACCTTGCCGCGGAATACGTAATACGACCACGCGGTGTAGCCGAGAATCATCGGCACGATCAGCAAGGTGCCGACCAATGTGAAGCCCTGGCTTTGCGGCGGCGATGCCGCATCCCAGATCGAGATGTGCGGCGGAATGATATTCGGCCAGATACTGATCGCCAATCCGGTATAGCCGAGAAAAATGACCGCCAGCGCACAGACAAAGGGCGCTGCATGCGGTTCGTGGCGCAGACTGCGCAGCAGCAACAGGATGGCCAGCGCCAGCAGGATCGGCACCGGGGCAAACCAGAACAGATTCGGCAGGCTGAACCAGCGCGCCGCAATCAGGCTATCTGCCAGCGGGGTCCAGATACTGACCACCGCGATCGCGGCCAGCAACAGCCATGTCAAAGGCAGCGTGACGCGCGCCATCTTGCGTTGTAATTCGCCTTCGGTTTTCATGATCAGCCAGGTGCTGCCCAGCAGGGTATAGGCGATGACCACGCCGACGCCGGTGATCAGCGGAAACGGCGCGACCCAGTCGAGCGGCCCGCCGGCGTAGGTATGATGATTCATCGGAATGCCGCTGATATATGCACCCAATGCGACGCCCTGAAAAAACGCCGCGGTAACCGAACCGCCGATGAATGCCTTATCCCAGATATGCCGTTCGTGATCGAGCGCCTTGAAACGGAATTCGAACGCAACGCCGCGGAAAATCAGGCCCAGCAGCATGAAAATCAGCGGCAGGTACAGCGCGCTCAACACCACCGAATAAGCCAGCGGAAACGCAGCCAGCAAGCCGGCGCCGCCCAGCACCAGCCAGGTTTCGTTGCCGTCCCACACCGGCGCCACGGTATTCATCATGACATCGCGGTCATGGCGGTCCGGCACAAATAGATACAGCATGCCGATGCCCAGATCGAAGCCGTCCATCACAACGTACATCATCACACCGAAGAAAATGATGATGGCCCAGATCAGCGGAAGATCGATACCCATGCTTATTCCCTGTCGCTTTCGTTTCCGTGGCCTGCATTATCCGATTGGCCGACATCGCCCTTGTCGTCCGCCGCCGACATCGGCCGCATCTGCTGCTTGTCGCGGCCCGGGCCGCCCATGCTGGAAGTCTGTTGCGCGAACGGTGTCGGGCCTTTGCGCACCAGCCGCAATATGTACGCCACGCCGACGCCGAACACAAACAGGTAAACGATGACAAACAGCCCCAGCGTCAACGCCAGCGGCCCGGCTGTATGGGCCGACACCGCATCCTTGGTGCGCATCAAACCATACACAACCCAGGGCTGGCGTCCGATCTCGGTGGTGTACCAGCCGGCCAGCAATGCCAGCAGGCCGGCCGGTCCCATGCAGATGGCAGCACGTAAAAACAGCGGCGAATGATAGAGGCGATCGCCGCGGCGCAGCAGCAGGCTCCATAATCCCAGGCCGATCATCAGCAAGCCCAGCCCGACCATCATGCGGAAGGTCCAGAAGATGATGGCCGCGTTAGGGCGGTCTTCCGGCGCGAATTCTTTCAATCCCTTGATCTGGCCATCCCAATTGTGGGTCAGGATCAGGCCGCCCAAGCGCGGCAGTTCAATCGCGTAGCGGGTCTTTTCCTGCGCCATGTCGGGCAGGCCGAACAGGATCAGCGG
>DASYCG010000009.1:0-33193 GCA_036500325.1 Herbaspirillum sp.
ACGGCCTGTGCGTGCGCATCGGCGCGATGCGCTGCCATTCGCAGGCGCTGACCATCAAGCTGAAGAAAGACGTGCCGCTGGACGAAATCGGCGACATGCTGGCCAAGAGCAATCAATGGTCGAAGGTGGTGCCGAATACCAAGGAAGCGTCGATGCGGGACCTGACGCCGGCGGCGGTGACCGGTGGCCTGACGATTCCGGTGGGCCGCCTGCGCAAGCTGCAAATGGGCGGCGAGTATCTGTCGGCGTTTACCGTGGGCGATCAGTTGCTGTGGGGCGCGGCCGAACCGCTGCGCCGCATGCTGCGTATCGTGCTCGAAGGCTGATGCAGGCGGCTTGAGCATACGTAAAGGCACTTGAGCAAGTGCGCTTGAGCGCGCATTTGCCGGCGCCGCGCCGTTCGACCCCGCTGGATTTCATTGTCCGACGGGGTCGATGCTTTTGCGCGGTACGGTTCGGCGATGGACGGCGGGACGCCCGGATTCGCTGCCGAATTGCGGCGGCAAGGCGGCGCAAGCGGCCGAGGGCGGGCATACCGCGCTTGCACGTCCTATTCCTTGATGATATGTTGCTGTCACACTAACGATCAGGCCTCTGATCCCGGCGCTTTGCTTATTCATTCCATAAAAAAATGCATCTAATTACACACTCGTCGTCCAGATTGAAACAATTGAGCGCGGCGGTCATGCTGGCCTGTTTGGTCCCCTCCGGCGCCTATGCGGCGGCACTGGGCAAATTGACGGTCCTGTCGGCGATCGGCCAGCCGCTCAACGCGGAAATCGAATTGTTGTCGGTCGGTGCGCAGGAAAAACAGTCGCTGGCGGTCAAATTGGCGCCGCAAGAGGCATTCGGCAAGGCCAGCGTGGAATTCAATCCGGCGCTGGGCACATTGCATTTCGCGGTCGAAACGCGCGGCGCGGGACAGGTGGTGCATATCACGTCCGCCGAAGGTTTCAATGAGCCGGCGGTGGATATCCTGCTCGAATTGAGCGGCGCGAATACCGCGCGCGCAGTGCGCGAATACAGCTTCTTGCTGGATCCGCCGCGTGCGCAGGGCAATATGGCGCAGGTCAAGGCCGATCCGAAACCGGTGCCGGCGCTGGCCGCCAAGGCGGATGCCGCGGCCGATGCGAAAACCGACGCCAAGACCGACGCCAAGACCGAGGGCAAGGCCGAATCCAAGGCCGAATCCAAGGCCGAATCCAAGGCAGAGCCGAAAGCGGATGCCCAGCCTGCCGCAAAAACCGAATCCAGGGCCGACCCGAAAGCCGAACCGGCCGTATCGAAAACGGCTGCAAAAGCCGACGCCAAGCCGGTAAAGAAAGACGCTGCCGGCAATCCGTCCAAGGCCGCCGCCAAGTCCAAGGCCGCGTCCAGGCCCAAGGAATACAAAGTCAAGCAGGGCGATTCGCTGTCCGCGATCGCCAACCGCATGCGTCCTGCGGGCGTGTCGCTGGACCAGATGCTGGTCGCCTTGTACCGCACCAATCCGGATGCTTTCGTGGGCGACAACATGAGCCGCATGCGCGCCGGCGCCGTGCTGAGCGTACCCGATGCGGCCGCGGCCGGCGCGGTCGACCGCACCGAAGCCGACAGCGTGGTGGTGGCGCAGGCGCAGGACTTCAGCGCCTATCGCCAGCAATTGGCCGCGCATGTCGCCGGCGGGCGCGCCAGGAAGGGCGGCGCCGCGGCGCAGTCCGCCGGCGGCAAGATCACCGCCAAGGTCGAAGAGCGCGCCACGCCGGCCGGCCAGGCCAAGGACAAGCTGCAATTGTCGAAGGCCGGCGCCGGCGACGGCATGACCAGCGAAGACAAGATCGCCGCCGACAAGGCCGCGCAGGAGGCCGAGTCGCGCATCAAGGACCTGGAAAAGAACGTCAACGATCTGCAGAAGCTGCTGGAAATCAAGAACCAGAACCTGGCTGAGCTGAGCCTGAAGAAAGACGCGAAGTCCGAGGCCGCATCTGCATCTACACCTGCGCCTGCAGCCGCCAAGCCTGATGCCGCCGCGCCCGCCGCAACCCCGGCGCCGGCCGCTGCGCCGGAAACAGCGGCCGCGCCGGCACCTGCCGCCGATGCCGCATCCGCACCTGCGCCTGCGGCGGCCGATGCAAGCGCGCCTGCCGCCCCCGACGCCGCAGTCCCGGGCGCTGCCGCGGACCCAGGCACGGCAGGCGACGCCGCACCGAATCAGGATGCGCCGAAGTCGAAACCGGCTTTGTCGCCGCCGGTGCCGCAACCCGATTTCTTCGAAGGCTGGCGCGAAAATCCGATGCTGTTGCCCGGCGGCGGATTGCTGGCCGCGGTGCTGTTGGCCTGGGCGGCCTATCGCGTGCGCCGCAATCGAAAAGCGGATCCGGCCGATCCGCTTGCAGCGACCGATGACGCGCCCGTGCCGACGCCGCCGATAATGCCGGAGACGGAAGAGCCGGTTGCCGCAGCGCCGGTTGTGCCGGAGCCGGCTGCCGAACCCGAGCCGGAACCCGAAACCATTGCAGCCGCGCCGGAAGACGTATTGACGCCGCCCGCCGAAGAGCCCGCGATCGAGACGCCGCCGGTAGCCGATCCGCTGTTTGCCAGCGACGAAACCGCCGCGGTGGCCGCGGCCCAGGCCGAAGCCGCCGAACAGCAGGCCAAACGCGATGCGGAAGAAGCCCTCAAGATCGACCTGAGCCGCATGGAGCCTGCGCCGTCGACGCCGCCTGCCGCTGCACCTGCACTGGATATGAGCAATCTCGGTTTCGACCTGGAACTGGATCCGAATGTGAAGGCGCCGGCCGAAGACAGTCCGCTCGAGATCGACCTGGCCGCCGAACTGGCTGCGCAACAGGACGCCAAGCCGTATGAAGCGCCGCCATCGACTGTGTCGGACAGTGTCACGCCGGCGTTCGACCAGCCCGCGGTGCTGCCGCCGGCCATCGAAGGCCTCAGCCTGGACCTGAACGATGCCGAGCCCGAGCCGGCCGCCGCCCCTGCGGAAACCGGCGCCGGACCGGCCGAGGCGGCAGCGGAAGACGGCGCGGCCAAAGAGGGCGAGGAAGAAGAGGACGAAACCTCTTCCTTCGCCAAGGAAATCAACACCAAGCTCGACCTGGCGGCGGCCTATCAGGAAATCGGCGACAAGGACGGCGCGCGTGAATTGCTGGAAGAAGTGGTCCAGTCCGGCAACAAGCGCCAGGTCGCCAAGGCGCAGGAAATGCTGGGGCAACTGGCTTAAGCGATTTTCCCGGCGTTTCGATTATCCGGTTTTGAACATCCGATTGCAGGCATTCAGCGCGGTTTATAGGTGCTGAAGCGGGCCTGGATCGGATCTGGAACCGGACTTTTCAAATACGGGCGCACAAGCATGCGCCCGTTTATCTTTTTCGGAGCAAGGACGTGAAGGCGAACGTCAATACGCGCATGGATAGATCGGCATACCCGCATGACTGAGCCGCAAATCCGGCGCATCGTACTCGGCGTGCAATACGATGGCGGCCCATGGCAGGGATGGCAGACGCAGCGCCATGGCCAGACCGTGCAGGATGCGCTGCAGGCCGCCTTGCTGCGTTTCGCCCTGACGCCGCTGGAAGTGATATGCGCCGGCCGCACCGATTCGGGAGTGCATGCGCTGGAGCAGGTGGTGCATTTCGACACCGCCGTGGTGCGCGACGATGCGTCCTGGGTGCGCGGGCTGAATGCCTTCCTGCCGTCATCGATCGCGGTGCGCTGGGCTTGCGAAGTGCCGACCGTTTCGCCGCCGGAGTTGGCCGGCCTGCCGTTTGCGCGGGAAGGCGGCTTTCATGCTCGCTTCAGCGCCATGGCGCGCACTTACCATTATCTGCTTTACAATCATCCGGTACGTTCGCCATTGCTGGAAGGCCGCGCCGGCTGGGTGTTTCGTCCGCTGAACCTGCAACGCATGCGCGACGGTGCCCAATACCTGGTCGGCACCCACGATTTTTCGGCTTTCCGCTCGATCGAGTGCCAGGCAAAATCGCCGGTGCGCAGCATGCACAGCCTTGATATCGCGCAATCCGGCGACATGTTCATCCTGACGCTGCGCGCCAATGCATTCCTGCACCACATGGTGCGCAATATCGTCGGCGCCCTGATCGCTGTCGGGCAGGGCAAGCAGGCGCCGGCATGGATCGCCGAGTTGCTCCTGGAACGCGATCGCGGCAAGTCGGCGCCGACCTTCATGGCCGACGGCCTGTATCTGGCGCGGGTCGATTATCCGGCCGAATGGCAATTGCCGCAGCAGGCCCGGGCCGGGCAGGGCGGCTGGCCCTGGGCTTGATGGAATGCATTTTAATTTGATGAAACGCTTATGAAACATCGCACCAGAATCAAGATTTGCGGATTGACGCGCGCCGAGGATGTCGCGGCCGCGGTGGCGGCCGGCGCCGACGCGGTCGGCTTCGTGTTCTATCCGCAAAGCCCGCGCTTCATCGCGCCGCGCCAGGCCGCCGCCCTGATTGCGCAACTGCCGCCCTTCATCACGCCGGTCGGCCTGTTCGTCAATGCCGGTGCGGACGAGGTGGCCGAGGTGTTGCTGCATGCACCGCTGGCGCTGCTGCAGTTCCATGGCGACGAAAGTCCCGAACAGTGCGCCGCAATTGCCGCCGCGCCGGCCATTCGGCGTCCATTCATGCGCGCGGCGCGTATCGGGGCTTCGACCCGACCCGAGGATTTGCTAGAATGCGAGCTTGCCTATCGTGCCGCCAGTCCGTTTTTCAGCGCGCTGCTGCTCGATACGCTGGTCGACAGTTATGGCGGAAGTGGAAAGGTATTCGATTGGTCTGTTATCCCAGAAGAACTCGCGTCTCGGGTCGTTTTGAGTGGTGGCTTGAACGCTGCCAACATTACTGACGCCCTGCGCCTGGTGCGCCCGCATGCGGTCGACGTCAGCAGCGGCGTCGAAAGCGCCAAGGGCATCAAGGACGGCGCCAGGATCAATGCATTCATAGAGGCCGTGCGCGGCGCCGATCGCCTGATCGACGATGCTGCCGCCGGCAAGCTTCAAGCCATTTAAAAGGATTCAGCATGAGCGATACCCAGCAAGGCGCCCGAGCGGCAGCCTCCCCGATTGACGCGCCCTACAATTTCCCGGACGTCAAAGGCCATTTCGGTCCCTACGGCGGCAGTTTCGTCGCGGAAACACTGACCCATGCGCTGACCGAACTGATCGACGCCTACGCCAAATACCAGCACGATCCGCAATTCCTGGCCGAATTCCATTCCGAACTGAAACATTTCGTGGGCCGCCCAAGCCCGATCTATCACGCCAAGCGCTGGTCCGAACAGGCCGGCGGGGCGCAGATCTACTTCAAGCGGGAAGACCTGAACCACACCGGCGCGCACAAGATCAACAATGTGATCGGACAGGCGCTGCTGGCCAAGCGCATGGGCAAGCGCCGCGTCATCGCCGAAACCGGCGCCGGCCAGCATGGCGTGGCCACCGCCACCATCTGCGCGCGCTTCGGCATGGAATGCGTGGTGTACATGGGCAGCGAAGACGTCAAGCGCCAGTTGCAGAACGTCTATCGCATGGAGTTGCTGGGCGCCAGGGTGGTGCCGGTCGAATCCGGTTCCAAGACGCTCAAGGATGCGCTCAACGAGGCCATGCGCGACTGGGTCACCAATATCGAAGACACCTTCTACATCATCGGCACCGTGGCCGGACCGCATCCTTATCCGATGCTGGTGCGCGACTTCCAGTCCGTCATCGGCAACGAATGCCTGGTGCAGATGCCGGAAATCGCCAGCCGGCAGCCGGACTGCGTGGTGGCCTGCGTCGGCGGCGGCTCGAATGCGATGGGTATCTTCTATCCCTATATCGACCATAAGGACGTACGGCTGATCGGCGTCGAAGCGGCGGGCGAAGGCCTGGAGTCCGGCCGCCATTCGGCGTCGCTTACGCTGGGTTTCCCGGGCGTGCTGCACGGCAACCGCACCTATCTGCTGCAGGACGAAAACGGCCAGATCATCGAAACCCATTCGGTCTCGGCCGGCCTGGACTATCCGGGCGTCGGCCCCGAACACGCCTGGCTGAAGGACCTGGGCCGCGCGGAATATGTCGTCATCACCGACGATGAAGCGCTGGCCGCCTTCAATACCTGCTGCCGCATCGAAGGCATCATTCCGGCGCTGGAATCCAGCCATGCGCTGGCCTACGGCGCCAAGCTGGCCGCGACACTGCCGAAAGACCGCATCGTGCTGGTCAACCTGTCCGGCCGCGGCGACAAGGACATGCACACCGTGCAAGAACGCGCCGCCGCAAAAAAAGCCTGATTCATTCCCACGCCCCCAGCCATTACCATTCCCCCGAAAATGTCCCGAATCCAATCCACGTTTGCCGCGCTGACCGCCAACAATAAAAAAGCGCTGATCACTTTCATTACCGCGGGCGATCCGGCCCCCGCGCTGACCGTGCCGCTGATGCATGCCATGGTCGCCGGCGGGGTCGACATCCTGGAACTCGGCGTGCCGTTTTCCGATCCGATGGCGGAAGGGCCGGTGATCCAGCGCGCCTGCGAACGGGCATTGAAATTCAATGTCGGCATGCGCGACGTGTTCGGCTTCGTCAAGGCGTTCCGGCAGCGCGACAGCAAGACGCCGGTGGTGTTGATGGGGTATGCCAATCCGATCGAGCGCATGGGCCTGGACGCGTTCATCGCCGGCGCGCTCGAAGCCGGCGTCGATGGCACCATCGTGGTCGATTATCCGCCGGAAGAATGCGAGGAATTCGTCGCCAGGATGCACGCCGCGGGCATGGACCCGATCTTCCTGCTGTCGCCGACTTCCACGGAAGCCCGCATCGAGCAGGTGGCGCAGGTCAGCAGCGGTTTCAGCTATTACGTCTCGCTCAAGGGCGTGACCGGCGCCGGCAATATCGATACGGCCGAAGTGGCCGAACGCATCGCCGCCATCCGCAAGCACGTCAAATTGCCGATCGGCGTCGGCTTCGGCATTCGCGACGGCGCCACCGCCAAGGCGGTTTCCTCGGTGGCCGACGCGGTGGTGATCGGCAGCCGCATCATCCAGGAGCTGGAAAATACGCCCCAGGAACGGGCCGTGGAAGCGGTGCAGGGCTTTGTGGCCGGCATTCGCAAGGCCATGGACAACTGAGTGCAAGCGAGCGCAGGCGAAAACATCCGAATGCGATCGAGAGAAAATTCGTTGTCAATAAAATAACGAATATATATTGCAAACAGACAACATTTAACAACGCCGCGGCTCTGGTACAATTCGCCACCGCAAAACAAACGAGGTCAATATGAGTTGGCTAGAGAAACTACTACCCCCTCAAATACAACGCAACGATGCCGCCAGCCGGAAATCGATTCCGGAAGGACTTTGGGTCAAATGCCCATCCTGCGAAGCCGTTCTGTATCGTACCGATCTGGAATCCAACCAGCACGTTTGCCCGAAATGCAGCCACCACATGCGCATTCGCGCCCGGGTCCGGCTCGATCGCCTGCTTGACGAAGGCGGCCGCTATGAAATCGGCCAGGAAACCCTGCCGATCGACACCCTCAAGTTCAAGGACAGCAAGAAATACCCGGATCGCCTGAAGCTGGCTATGGAAGCCACCGGCGAAACCGACGCCATGGTGGTCATGGGCGGCTCCATCATGACCCTGCCGGTGGTAGTGGCGGCCTTCGAATTCGAATTCATGGGCGGCTCGATGGGTTCGGTGGTCGGCGAGCGCTTCGTGCGCGGCGCGCAGACCGCGCTGGAACAGAAAACGCCTTTCATCTGCATTACCGCAACGGGCGGCGCGCGGATGCAGGAAGGCCTGCTGTCGCTGATGCAGATGGCCAAGACCACGGCCATGCTGACCAAGCTGTCCGAAAAGAAACTGCCGTTCATCAGCGTGCTGACCGATCCGACCATGGGCGGGGTTTCGGCTTCGTTCGCGTTCATGGGCGACGTCGTGATCGCCGAACCGAAAGCGCTGATCGGCTTCGCCGGCCCGCGCGTGATCGAAAACACCGTTCGCGAGAAACTGCCGGAAGGCTTCCAGCGTTCGGAATTCCTGGTGCAGAAGGGCGCTGTCGACATGATTGTCGACCGCCGCGAAATGCGCACCGAAATCGCGCATCTCCTGGCGCTGCTGCAGAATCAGTCGGTCGAATCGCTGGCTTAAACAGCCGAAGCGGCGTTCGGCAAGAAGCCCGAACGGAAATGTTCGGGCTTTTTTATTGGCATTATCGGTACCGTATGGATATAGATACCGGGTTATTGCTTATTTTGGTTATTGGGTCAGGCAATGCAACAAACAACTTTGGGACCGGACGCCACGCTGGCCGATTGGCTGGCGCTGCTGGAAGCGCGTCATCCGCAGGCCATCGACATGGGGCTGGAACGCGTCGTCAAGACGCGCCGGCAACTGGAGATCAACTTCCGCGGCCCGGTCATCAGCGTGGCCGGCACCAACGGCAAGGGTTCGACCTGCGCCATGCTGGAGTCGATCCTGATGCGCGCCGGCTACAAGGTCGGCCTGTACATCAAGCCGCATTTCCTGCATTTCAATGAACGCGCCCGCATCGGCGGCGTGCCGGTCGACGACGCCGCGTTGATTGCGGTATTCCACGCGGTGGAGGCGGCGCGCATCGCCGCCGACGTGTCGCTGACGTATTTCGAATTCACCACGCTGGCCATCATCAAATTGCTGGCCGACGCCAGCCTGGACGTGGTCATCCTGGAAGTCGGCCTCGGCGGTCGGCTGGATGCGGTCAATATCATCGACGCCGATGTGGCCATCGTGACCAGCATTGACATCGACCACAGCGCCTACCTGGGCGACACGCGCGAAGCCATCGGCTTCGAGAAGGCCGGCATCTTCCGCGCCGGCAAGACCGCGATCTGCAGCGATCCGATGCCGCCGCAATCGCTGATCGACCACGCCGACGCCATCGGCGCCGACCTGTGGCTGATGGGGCGCGATTTCAACTATACCGGCGACAAGCAGCAATGGAGCTACGGCGGCCGCGGACAGCGCCGCAATTCGCTGGGCTATCCGAGCCTGCGCGGCGCCAATCAGCTGCTCAACGCCTCGGCGGCGCTGGCGGCGCTGGAAGCGCTGCGCCATGAATTGCCGGTCGGCGCCCAGGAAGTGCGCACCGGGCTGGTGATGGTGGATCTGCCGGCGCGTTTCCAGGTCATGCCGGGCCAGCCGCTGGTGGTGCTGGATGTCGCGCATAATCCGCATGCGGCCGCCGCGCTGGCGCAAAACCTCGGCAATATGGGCTTTCATCCGTATACTTACGCCGTGTTCGGCGCCATGGCCGACAAGGATATCGACGGCATCCTGGCACATATGAAGGCGCATGTGGATCACTGGTGCGTGACCGACCTGCCGCTGCCGCGCGCGGCCAGCGCCCAGCAATTGAAAGACAAGCTGCTGGAAGCGGGCGTGGTGCCGGAATTCGCATCGAATGCCGAACGGACGATAGAACTGTTCGCCAATCCGGGCGAAGCGTATGCAAATGCGCTTCGGCGGGCCGGCGAGAATGATAGAATTGTGGTTTTCGGATCGTTCCTGACTGTCGCCGCCGTAATGGAAGCGCGCAAGTCCGGATTTCACTAACAATTTTCGATCTCTATACGCATGGGCTTGTTCTCGTTCCTCAATAAAAACAAGCAAGACGCCGCACCCGGCAAGAGCGAATATCGTTCGCAATCCGACGAACCTTTCACGAACGCGCGCACCCGCACGAAACGTAGCAGCGTCAATAATTCCAGCAACAAAGACGACGCCGATCCGATGCTGCCGGAGAAAAAGCGTGCGCGGCGGCGCCTGATCGGCGCGGTGGTGCTGGTGCTGGCGGTGGTCATCGTATTGCCGATGATTCTCGACCCCGAGCCGAAACCCCTGAACGAAGACATATCGGTCCAGATTCCATCGCGCGATGCGAAGGCGCCGGCCGAACCGGCAGCGGGCAGCAGGCAGCCGGATGCCAGCGCCCTGGACAGCAAGGAAGAGCTGGTCGACAGCAGGCCGGCGGCGGCGATGGCGCCTGAAAAGGCAACTGAAAAGGCGCCGGAGAAGGCGGCCGAGAAGGCGGCCGAGAAGGTGGCCGAGACCCCGGCGGCCTTGCCGAAACCGGTTGAGGCGCCGCAGCCGGCCGAGAAGATTGCCGACAAGATTGCCGAGAAGCAGCCTGAAAAGCCGGCGGACAAATCGGCCGCCCTGGCCAAGGAAAAAGCGGAGAAAGCGGAAAAGGCCGAAAAGGCCGAAAAAGCGCAGAAAGCCGCCGATGCCAAGCGTGCGGCTGCCGAGAAAGCCGCCGCCGAGAAGGCCGCCAAGCCGAGCGAAGAGCAGCGCGCCCTGGCCATCCTGCAAGGCAAGTCAAGCGCCAAGCCGGCCAAGGCCAACGATAAATCCGGCGCTGCCACGCCCGGCGGCAAATTCGTGATCCAGGTCGCGGCCTTGGCGACCCAGGAAAAGATCGATGAATTGCGCGGCAAGCTGAGCGCGGCCGGCATCAGTTCCTATACCCAGAAAGTGGCGACCAAGGATGGCGATCGCACGCGCATCCGCGTCGGTCCCTTCGCCAGCCGCGAAGAGGCCGACAAGGCGCGCGCCAAGATCGTCAAGCTCGGTTTGAATGCGACGCTGGTGCCGACTTGATATTCCGATGGTTGGGCGCCACTTGATAGTTTGATGCGGCAGGTGAATGAATCAGTATGGATGGTAAAGGCATGGTGAGCCGATTTTGACGATTTTCGATTACCTGGTGTTGTTCGTGCTGGCGTGTTCGGTGATCATCAGCACCCTGCGCGGGCTGGTCAAGGAAATCCTGTCGCTGGCCAGCTGGATCGTTTCGCTGGTGGTGGCCAACCTGTATGGCGAGAGCCTGTCTACCATGCTGCCGGACATGATTCCGGGCCATTCGACGCGACTGATCGTTGCCTTTATCGCGCTGTTCCTCGGCACGCGCCTGCTGATGGGCCTGCTGAGCCGGGCGCTGGACGGCCTGGTCAAGGCCAGCGGCCTGTCGCTGGCCGATCGCGGACTTGGCGGCCTGTTCGGTTTCGCGCGCGGCACCATCATTGTGCTGGCGATAGTGTTGTTATGCGGCACGACATCGATCCCGCAGCAGCCTTTTTGGAAAAATGCACTACTTTGTCCTTTGGCGGAGACCCTGGCAACCACTATCATGCCTTATCTGCCCGGACAGTTTGTGCAATACGTACGGTTTTGACCCCGGTTCGGCATTGACCGGTTCAGCATTGTTTCACGCGTTTTGATTTGCTTTTATCTTCGGCCTTATCTTGTTTAGGAGTCCACCATGTGTGGCATAGTCGGCATCGTATCCCACCAGCCCGTCAACCAAATGCTTTACGATTCGTTGCTGTTATTGCAGCATCGCGGACAAGATTCCGCAGGCATTGCGACCAATTCAGGCAACGGTTTCAGCATGTTCAAGGGCAACGGCCTGGTGCGCGACGTGTTCCGCACCCGCAACATGCGTTCGCTGCTGGGCAATACCGGCATCGGCCATGTGCGCTATCCGACTGCCGGCAGTTCCTCCAGCGAAGAAGAAGCGCAACCGTTCTACGTCAATGCGCCGTTCGGCATCACGCTGGCGCATAACGGCAACCTCACCAATGCCGACGAGCTGAAAAAAGAACTGTTCCACATCGATCGCCGGCATATCAATACATCGTCCGATACAGAAGTGCTGGTCAATATCCTGGCGCACGAATTGCAGGAAGCGACTTCCGGCTATTCGCTGGATCCTGCTGCGCTGTTCAAGGCAGTCTCGATGGTGCACAAGCGGGTGCGCGGTTC
Organism: Herbaspirillum sp.; assembly: GCA_036500325.1. Lineage (GTDB taxonomy): Bacteria > Pseudomonadota > Gammaproteobacteria > Burkholderiales > Burkholderiaceae_D > Herbaspirillum. The sequence continues at coordinate 11,783 of DASYCG010000009.1, forward strand.
CTATGCCGTGGTGGCGCAAATCGCGGGCTACGGCCTGCTTGGTTTCCGCGATCCCTACGGCATCCGCCCGATGTGCCTCGGCTTCAACGAAACCGAGGCCGGCGCCGAATACATGCTGGCCAGCGAATCGGTGGCGCTCGAAGGCCTGGGCTTTCACTTCCTGCGCGACGTGATGCCGGGCGAAGCGATTTTCGTCGACCTGGAGGGCAAGCTGTACAACCAGCAATGCGCCGAAAATCCGACGCTCAATCCTTGCGCATTCGAATATGTCTATCTGGCGCGTCCCGATTCGGTCATCGACGGCGTTTCGGTGTACGCCTCGCGCCTCAAGATGGGCGAATATCTGGCCGACAAGATCCGCCGCGAATTCAAGCATGGCGAAATCGACGTCGTGATGCCGATTCCGGATTCCTCGCGTCCCGCCGCCATTCAACTGGCGCTCAAGCTGGGCATCGAATACCGCGAAGGATTTATCAAGAATCGCTATATCGGCCGCACCTTCCTGATGCCGGGCCAGGCCATCCGCAAGAAGTCGGTGCGCCAGAAGCTCAATGCGATCGGCTCCGAATTCAAGGGCAAGAACGTACTGCTGGTCGACGATTCGATCGTGCGCGGCACCACCAGCCGGGAAATCGTGCAGATGGCGCGCGAGGCCGGCGCCAAGCGCGTGATCTTCGCCTCGGCCGCGCCGCCGGTGCAGTTTCCGAACGTCTACGGCATCGACATGCCGACCCGCCAGGAACTGATCGCCTATGGCCGCACAGAGGAGCAGATCTGCGATGAAATTACCGCCGATGCGCTGGTGTACCAGGACCTGGATGCGCTGAAGGCCTCGATTTACGATTGCAATCCGAACATCAAGAATTTCGAGGCATCCTGCTTCGACGGCATCTACGTGACCGGCGACATTACCCGCGATTACCTGGATCGGCTGGAATTCGCCCGCTGCAATCCGAAACCGCAGATCGATGACCTGGTGCGGTCGCAACTCAACCTCAACCTGGCGCGCGCCGATTGATATCGACAATCCGATATTCGAGAGACAAGAAGTAAATGAGCGATAAAAAACCTTACGGCTTCACCACCACCATCCTGCACAGCGACCGGCAGAAGGCGATCGAACACGGCTCGCTACACAAGCCGGTCCATACCTCGGTGGCGTTCGGCTACAAGGACGCGCGCCAGCTGGCAGCGGTGTTCCAGGGCAAGGAAGCCGGCTATCGCTATGGCCGCCAGGGCAATCCGACCGTCAGCGCGCTGGAAGACAAGATCACGCGCATGGAAGAGGGCCTGACGACGCTATGCTTTGCGACCGGCATGGCCGCCATCGGCGCCATCGTGCAAGGCCTGATCCGCGCCGGCGACCACGTGGTATCGACCGCTTTCCTGTTCGGCAATACCAATAGCCTGTGGCAGACGGTTGCCGCCCAGGGCGCGACTGTCGCCATGGTCGACACCACCGACGTGGCGCTGGTCGAAGCCGCCCTGACGCCGGCCACGCGCATGGTATTCGTCGAGACCATCGCCAATCCGCGCACCCAGATCGCCGACCTGAAGGCGATCGGCGAACTGTGCGCGCGCCGCGGCATCCTGTATGTGGTGGACAACACCATGACCTCGCCGTATCTGTTCCGTCCGAAATCGGTTGGCGCCGGCCTGGTGGTCAACTCCCTGACCAAGGCCATCGGCGGCCACGGCATCGCGCTCGGCGGCGCCTTGACCGATACCGGCCTGTACGACTGGATGCGTTATCCGCACATTGCGCCGACCTATCAGCGCGGCGCGCCGACCCAATGGGGCATTACCCAGATACGCGCCAAGGCGCTGCGGGATTTCGGCGCTTCGCTGGGCCCGGAGGCTGCGCATCACATCGCCGTCGGCAGCGAAACCCTGGCCTTGCGCGTGGAACGCCAATGCGTTAGCGCATTGGCGCTGGCGCACATGCTGGAAGCCGATGAGCGCGTGGCGGCGGTGTATTACCCCGGCCTGAAGTCGCATCCGCAACATGGCATCGCGACCGAGCTGTTCAGCGGCTACGGCGGCTTGTTGAGTTTCGAGTTGCAGGACGGCATCGATTGCTTCGATTACCTGAATCGCCTGCAAGTGGCTGTTCCGGCCAGCAATCTGGGCGACACGCGCACGCTGGTAATTCCCGTTGCCCATACGATTTTTTACGAAATGGGCCGCGAACGCCGCGCCGAGATGGGCATCGCCGAATCGCTGATCCGGATATCGCTCGGGATTGAAGACACCGCGGACCTGGTCGAGGATTTCCGTCAGGCGCTGAATTAGGGCATGCGGTAAAATCCGATGCGATATTCCATGTAATATCCGGTGGATCGATAGGCGGCTTCGGCCGCCTATTGTTTTTTTACGGCAGCAAATTCCTGGCCGCGGCGCGATCCAGCCACTTGCTGGTGTAGGTCGGCTTGAACTGCATGAAGCGTTCCAGCAATGCGTCGGGGGCGCTGTCACTCATCATCAGTTGCGACTGCTCGGCGGTGAGGAAGCGTTCCGTGACCATCTGGCGCACGAATGCAATCAGGCTGTCGTAGAAGCCGCCGACATTGAGCAGGCCGATCGGCTTGGCATGAAAGCCCAATTGCGCCCATGTCAGCACTTCGAACAATTCCTCCATGGTGCCCATGCCGCCGGGCATGGCGATGAAACCGTCGGCGAGGTCCGCCATCATCGCCTTGCGATCGTGCATATTGGCGACGACGTGCAATTGCGTCAGGCCATGATGGCCGAGTTCCTTTTCCATCAGGGCGGTGGGAATGATGCCGGTGACCTTGCCACCGAAGCGCAGCGCTTCGGTCGCGATCACGCCCATCAGCCCGACATTGCCGCCGCCGTACACCAGTGAAATATCGCGTTCGACCATGGCGCGCGCCAGCATGCGCGCACCTTCCGCGTAGGCCGGGGATGCGCCCGGAGAGGAACCGCAATAAACGCAAATGGATTTGATCATGTTGGACAGGGCCGGGAAGGAAAGTATGGGTTTCTTTATATCATAACGGATCGAAACGATTATTCGCGCTGGCCTGCAAGCGTTTCCCCCGCGGCATTACAATATGGCGATGAATCTACCCGCCATGCCACCTGGAGCGATGGCAGCCGCGCACAAGCCGGCTCGTTCCGAATTCCTGTCGATCCGCGGATTGCGGCTGCATATCCGGCAATGGGGCGATCCCGCGGCGCCGCGCCTGTTCATGCTGCACGGATGGATGGACGTGTCGGCATCGTTCCAGTTCGTGGTCGACAACCTGCGCCAGGACTGGCATGTGATCGCGCCGGACTGGCGCGGCTTCGGACTGAGCGAGCGCAGCGGCCGCGACGGCTACTGGTTTTCCGACTACCTGGCCGACCTGGACGCGATCCTCGCGCATTATTCGCCGCGGGAACCGGTACGTCTGCTGGGCCACAGCATGGGCGGCAACGTGGCAACCATGTATGCCGGCATTCGGCATGAGCGGATCGCCCGCCTGATCAATCTCGAAGGCTTCGGCGTGGCCGATCGGCCGTCAGGCGATGCGCCGGCGCATTATGCGAACTGGCTGGATCAATTGCGCACCCCGTCCCCGATGCGCGATTACGCGGCGCTGAGCGACGTGGTGCGGCGGCTGCAAAAAAACAATCCGCGGCTCAGCGACGCGCGGGCGGCTTTTCTGGCGCCGCATTGGGCGGCGCAAAACGCCCAGGGCCGCTGGGAAATCCTGGGCGATCCTCTGCACAGGAACAGCAATCCGATCTTGTTTCGCGCGGCTGAAATGCTGGCCTGCTGGCAGCGCATCGGCGCGCCGGTGCTGTGGGTGGAAGGCGCCGAGCCGCGCGTGGGCAATACCTACGGCAGCAAGGCGCAGGCGCGCGCCGAATTCGACCGCCGGCGCGCCCATATCGCCGATGTGCGCAGCGTATGCCTGCAGGACGCCGGGCATATGGTGCACCACGACCAGCCGGAATTGCTGGCGCGGGAGATCGAAACCTTCCTGGCTTGCTGACGGACTGCGGCGGTTCGCCATGCGGCGTACAATATGTGCTTGCATGCCGGCTCAAGCGAACTCGACCGATATGCATCCGATATGCAACCGGTATTCAATCGACACCTGATGCGAAGGGCATCGTTTCATGCTCAATGTGGATCTTCACTGCCATTCCAATATCTCCGACGGCACCCTGGCGCCGGCGGCGGTGGCTGCGCGCGCCAAGGCCAATGGCGTCGATGTGTGGGCGCTGACCGATCACGATGAAATCAGCGGCATCGGCGCCGCGCGCGAAGCGGCGCAGGCGCTGGGCTTGCGCCATATCGCGGGTGTCGAGATCTCGATTACATGGGCCGGCGAAACCGTGCACATCGTCGGCTTGCGCATCGATGAAACCGATCCCGCGCTGGTCAAAGGGCTGGCGGCCACGCGCAACGGACGCGAGCAGCGCGGGCGCGATATCGCGGCGCAGCTGGAAGCCATCGGCATTCCTGATGCGTTCGAAGGCGCGCTGCGCCACGTCGGCAATCCGGACCTGATGTCGCGCACCCATTTCGCCCGCTACCTGGTCGAGATCGGCGTTTGCGCCGACAGCAATGAAGTGTTCCGCCGCTATCTGGTCGAAGGCAAGCCCGGCTATGTTCCGCATCGCTGGGCCACGCTGGGACAGGCGGTCTCGTGGATCGCCGGCGCCGGCGGCGTACCGGTGATCGCGCATCCGGGGCGCTATAAATTTTCGCTGCTGGCCTTCGGCGAATTGTTCGACGAATTCAAGCAGCTTGGCGGCAATGCCATCGAAGTCGTCACCGGCAGCCACACACCGCAGCAATACGAAGAGTACGCCAAGGTCGCGCGGCGCTACGGTTTCATGGGTTCGCGCGGTTCCGATTTCCATAGCCCCGGTGAATCGCGCATCGATTTAGGCGCCTTGCCGCCGCTGCCGCAGGGCATCAAACCGGTCTGGCATGACTGGGATTTGTAAGCAAACGTTGCTTTTGTAAAACCAGGTCTTGTAATCCAATACTCTATCCTGATTTAATACCCGCTTTCAAAGTGTTGTCTTTAGTTTTGATCGATGGATTTATTAGGGAGTGGTAAATGAAACGGATTTTCCTGTTCCTGGCGACCAATATCGCCGTGATGGTGGTATTGAGTATCGTGCTCTCGTTGCTGGGCGTCGATCGCTTCCTGACCGGCGCCGGCCTGAACATACCGATGCTGATGGTGTTTTCGGTGGTAGTGGGCTTTACCGGTTCGATCATTTCCCTGCTCATCAGCAAACCGATGGCAAAGTGGTCGACCGGGGCGCGCACGATTGAAGCGCCTTCGAATTCGACCGAATTCTGGTTGCTGGACGTGGTCGGCAAATTGGCCCAGCGCGCCGGCATCGCCATGCCGGAAGTCGCGGTCTACGACGGCGAGCCGAACGCTTTCGCCACCGGCGCCTTCAAGAACTCGGCGCTGGTAGCGGTATCGACCGGCCTGCTGCAGAGCATGACCAAGGACGAGGTCGAAGCGGTGCTGGCGCATGAAGTCTCGCACGTGGCCAATGGCGACATGGTGACCATGACGCTGATCCAGGGCGTGGTCAATACCTTCGTGGTGTTCCTGTCGCGCGTGGTCGGCTACGCGGTGGACCGTTCGCTGTCGCGCAACGATAACAACAGCGGCACCGGCATGGGTTATTTCGTGGCGGTGATGGTGTCGCAGATCGTGTTCGGCATCGGCGCCTCGATCATCGTGGCCTGGTTCTCGCGCCATCGAGAATTCCGCGCCGACGCCGGCGCCGCCAAGCTGCTCGGTACGCCGCAACCGATGATCAACGCCCTGGCGCGCCTGGGCGGGGTGCAGGCGCAAAGCCTGCCGGAGTCGATGGCGGCGCTCGGCATCAACGACAAGCCCGGCTTCATGGCGCTGTTTTCCAGCCATCCGCCGATCGAGCAGCGCATCGCGGCATTGCGCGGCGGCGCCGCCTGATCGATTTATCCGGCCACGCATCGGGCGGCGGGGCTATCGACCCGCCGCCTTTTTTCATGGACCTTTTACATGAGTCAGTTTTTTCAGATACATCCCGATAATCCGCAACTGCGCCTGGTCAGGCAGGCGGCCCAGATACTGCGCGACGGCGGCCTGGTCGCGCTGCCGACGGATTCCTGCTACGCGCTGGTCTGCCAGCTGGACAACAAGGACGCCGTGGAACGCCTGCGCCGCATCCGCGGCATCGACGACAAGCATCACCTGACATTGCTGTGCCGCGACCTCGGCGAAATCGCGCAATACGCCAAGGTCGACAACCGCCAGTACCGGCTGCTGAAGGCGGCCACGCCCGGTCCGTACACGTTTGTGCTGGAAGCTACTAAAGAAGTGCCGCGCCGGCTCAGCCATCCCTCGCGCAAGACCATTGGCCTGAGGGTGCCGGAAAACGCGATCGCGCAGGCCTTGCTGGAAGAGCTGGCGGCGCCGGTGATCGGCGCCACGCTGATCCTGCCGGGCGAGCAATTGCCTTTGACCGCGGCCGAGGATATCCGCGATGCGCTGGAGCGCCGCATCGAACTGGTGATCGACAGCGGACCGTGCAGCCTGGAACCGACCACCGTGATCGATCTGAGCGGCGACGAGGCCAGGCTGATCCGCCAGGGAAGGGGCGCGGCGCAGGCCTTCGGGTTTTAGCCTCGGCATGTCCTGTCTCTGCTAGAATCCGTCCCCATGAATGATCTTATCCAGACCGTCGCGGTCTATGCACTGCCGGTCCTGTTCGCCATTACGCTGCACGAAGCGGCGCATGCCTATGCCGCCAAATTCTTCGGCGACACCACGGCGTATTCCCAGGGCCGCATGAGCCTCAATCCCGTCAAGCACATCGATCCGTTCGGCACCATCCTGATCCCGATCATCCTGTACATTGCGACCAACGGGCTGTTCCTGTTCGGCTATGCGAAGCCGGTGCCGGTCAATTTCGGCCAGCTGCGCAAGCCCAAGCGCGACATGGCCTGGGTCTCGCTAGCCGGCCCGGGGGCCAACTTCATCATGGCGCTGATCTGGATCCTGCTGGCGATCGCACTGCAGCTCATGAACGTGCGGGAGCCGTTTTTTCACATGATGGCGCAAGCCGGCGTGCGGACCAATCTGGTCATCTTCGCCTTCAATCTGTTTCCGATTCCGCCGCTCGACGGCGGCCGCATCCTGATCAGCCTGCTGCCGCATAAATATGCCTACAAGCTGGCCCAGGTCGAACCCTACGGTTTTTTTATCGTGATGGCGCTGGTCATGCTGCAAATCATCAACAATTGGTGGATGACGCCGGTAATCATGGTGACCGGCAAGGTGCTGCAGGCGATTATCTGGCCATTGCTGGCGCTGTTGCAGTGACGCCCGGACCGGGTGCGGTGCAGGTCGCGGCGGGGACCATTGCAGGCGTAACAATGTACACGCTTTTTACGCCCGCTGAGGTATCTATCCGCTACAATCAGCGTTTATCTCTTTTTTGCACGAATTTATGATTATCCAGGGCAGCATTGTCGCAATCGTCACACCCATGCACGCCGACGGCAGTCTCGATTTGCCAGGCCTGCGCAAACTGATCGACTGGCATATCGCCGAAGGCACCGACGGCATCGTAATCGTGGGCACCACCGGCGAATCGCCGACCGTTTCCGTGCGGGAACATTCCGAGCTGATCAAGGTTGCAGTCGAACACGTCGCCAAACGCATTCCCGTCATCGCCGGCACCGGCGGCAATTGCACCGACGAAGCCATCGAATTGACCGCCTACGCGAAAAGCGTGGGCGCCGACGCGTCGCTGCAGGTAGTGCCGTACTACAACCGTCCGACGCAGCAGGGCCTGTACCTGCATTTCAAGAAGATCGCCGAAACCGTCGACCTGCCGATGATCCTGTATAACGTGCCCGGCCGCACCATTACCGAAATCGGCATCGACACCATGCTGCGCCTGGCGCAGGTGCCGGGCATCGTCGGCGTCAAGGAAGCCAGCGGCAACATCGGTCGCGGCACCGACATCATGCGCCTTGCGCCGCAGGGCTTCTCGGTCTATTCGGGCGACGATCCCAGCGCGGTCGCATTGATGCTGTGCGGCGGCAAGGGCAATATCTCGGTCACCGCCAACATCGCGCCGCGCGCCATGCATGAACTGTGCGCGGCCGCCATGGCCGGCGACGCCGCCAAGGCGATTGCGATCCATAACAAGATGCTGCCGCTGCACAATAAATTGTTCGTGGAACCGAATCCGGTGCCGGTCAAGTGGGCCATGGCCGAGCTTGGCCTGATGGGACCGGGCATGCGTTTGCCGCTGGCGCCGCTGGGCGCCGAGTACCATGAAGCGGTGCGGGCGGCGATGCGCGAGTCGGGTGTATTACAATAGCGCGCAAATCATTATCGAATCGCTATTGTTGGAGACTGCGATTCGAGCCGCGATACTGAATCCAGCCGGATATGCAGTATCGCCATGAAACATTATTTTTATAACGCCAAGCCCGCAAGTGCTTTTCCCTGAACCTGTTTGCTACTCATCCTGTAAGCACATGACTATTCGCAAAAACTCTTCGATGACTTTCCCTAACCTACGCACGGCGCCCAGGAAAGCGGTGCTGTTCGCGCTGATGGTGGCGGGCCTGGCGGGGTGCAGCTCCATCAATTCCATGCTGGACAACGACACGGTCGACTACAAGAGCGCCGGCAAGGTCACCACGCCGAATCTGTCGATTCCGCCGGACCTGACCCAACTGTCGCGCGACAATCGCTATGAGGTTCCGGAGACCAACAGCACCGGCGTGGCGACTGCCTCCAGCTACACGCTGGCGCAGAGCACCAAGCCGGATCCGGCCGAAGCCCAGGTGGTGGCGCCGAAGTCCGAAGGCGATATCCGCATCGTGCGCGACGGTTCCCAACGCTGGCTGGTGATCAAGGCGACGCCGGAAGTGCTGTGGCCGCGCATCAAGGAATTCTGGCAGGATTCCGGCTTCCTGATCGATATCGATTCGCCGAGCACCGGCGTGATGGAAACCGACTGGGCCGAAAACCGTGCCAAGATCCCGCAGGATTTCATCCGCAATACCTTGGGCAAGGTGTTCGATTCGCTGTATTCGACCGGCGAACGCGATAAATTCCGCACCCGCCTGGAACGCGGCGCCGACGGCACGACCGAAGTGTTCATCAGCCATCGCGGCGCTGAAGAAGTGTTGACCGGTTCGGACAAGTCGACCTCGGTCTGGACCGCCCGCGCCCCGGACCCTAGCCTGGAAGCCGAATTCCTGTCGCGCCTGATGGTGCGCCTGGGCGTGGAAGAAACCAAGGCGAAGGTCGCTGTCGCCAGCGCGCCGGACAGCCTGAAGCCGCGCGCCAAGCTGCAAAAGGATGCCGGCGGTTCGTTCGTCCAGGTTGACGAAAGCTTCGACCGCGCGTGGCGCCGTGTCGGCCTGGCGCTGGATCGCGTCGGCTTCACCGTCGAAGACCGCGACCGCAACCAGGGCATGTATTTCGTGCGCTACGTCGACCAGGAAAGCGATGCGCAGAACAAGGACAAGCCGGGCTTCTTCAGCAAGCTGTTCTCCTCGTCCAGCTCGAAGGACAAGGACAAGACCGCGCAGCGCTATCGCATCCTGGTCAAGGAAACCAACGGCACGGGCACGCATATCAGCGTCCTCAACAACGCTGGCCAGCCTGAGCTCTCCAAGACGGCGGATCGCATCCTTGCCCTGTTGAACGACCAGCTTAAATAATCCCGAAGGGATGTCTTGATGATGGCCGCTCTGTTCCGTGAAGGATCAGGGCGGCTTTATTTTATCGGCACAATAATCAAATGAAATTTGCTAGTCTCGGCAGCGGCAGCGAAGGCAATGCGCTGTTGATTTCTTCCTCGTCCATGGCGGCGGCCGCCGGCGCGCACGGCACCACGGTGATGCTCGATTGCGGCTTCGGCCTGAAGGAAACCGAACGCCGCCTTGCCACCCGCGGCATGCGGCCGAGCGATATCAATGCGATCCTGGTCACGCATGAGCACCAGGATCATGTGGGCGGCGTCTTCAAGTTCGCGCGGCGGCATCGCATTCCGGTATGGCTCAGTTTCGGCACCTATCAGGCGGTGCGCGACCGCAATGCCTGCGATGGCGTCGAACTGAATTTCTGCCGCGACGGCGCGGCGTTTGCCATCCAGGAATTATCGCTATTGCCTTATACCGTGCCGCACGATGCGCGCGAGCCGGTGCAATTCGTCGCCACCGACGGCAAGGCGCGCCTCGGCGTGCTGACCGATGCGGGCCAGGCCACGGCGCACCTGATCAGCGCCCTGGACGGATGCGATGCGCTGATGCTCGAATGCAATCACGATCGGCAGATGCTGGCCGACTCGTCTTACCCGGCTTCGCTGAAACGGCGTATCGGCGGGGCCTACGGCCATTTGTCGAATCAGGTCTCGGGTGAAATCCTGGCATTGCTGGATAAGGTGCGTCTGAAAACGGTGGTGGGAGCGCATCTGAGCAGCAGCAACAATACGCCGGAACTGGCGCGCAGCGCGTTGACGGCGGCATTGGCCGGATGTGCCGCGGCGGTCATGATCGCCTGTCAGGAGCAGGGATTCGACTGGATAGAAATGTAATCGACAAGGATGTCGAAATGTTCCGGACAAGAAAAAGCCAACCCGAAGGTTGGCTTTTTTACAAATAACTTTAGATTAAATCTAAGATTACTTAGCTGGAGCAGCAGGAGCGTCAGCAGCAGGAGCGGCTGGAGCATCGGCGGCTGGAGCAGCAGCAGGAGCGTCAGCGGCTGGAGCATCGGCAGCTGGAGCAGCAGCAGGTGCTGGTGTTTCGACCACTGCTGGAGTAACAGGAACGGCTTCTTCTTTTTTACCGCAAGCAGCCAGAGTGACAACGGCCAACAGGGATGCGATCAACAGCGTTTTTTTCATGAGTATTCCTTCGATTTAATAATATAAAATGCAACTGATAATTACTGGCAACTATTGCTGGACAGAACGATTTCGTGACTTGTTTCGAACCTGGAGGAACGCCACGTATGACGAAAGCTTTCTAGCCGCATATTATAATGAATATCCTCCAATAACACATTAAGATATTGTTTAGTAGTAAAAAATTGTAGTACTAATTGTGATCCGCGCTACAAAAGTATTATTTTTTACAATAAATTGGATGGCGTTCTGGCAATATTCGCCTGTTTTTTTCGTGCATGCGCCGCCAATTGCCGGTTGATCGCAAGCCGATCGCACCTCGGTCCCGCCTCAATTCAGCCGCAGCCATCCATCTTGATACCAAAGATAAAGCGACTCGCGCAAATCGTCCGACGCCGTCTGCAGCGCGACGCCGTCGAGCCTGCGCGCGTTTGCCAGGGCCATCAGCAGCGTTTTATCGGCGCCGCTTGCATCGAACGATTCGCCGTTGATGAAAATGGTTCGGCCGCGATACAGCATCTGCGTCTTGCGCGACAGGGCAATGCCCTGCTTGGCGATAGCGCGCCCGAAAGCCGCGGGCGAAAATTCTTTCGCGGGCGGATCGAAAAACACGCTGGCTTTCGGCTCCGAGAGGTACTCGCCGAGAAAGATGCCGATGTCTTCTTCTGTGAAGCGCACCTTGTTCAGCTCGTCGACCACCCGCCTCAGCATGATTTTGCTGATCTCCGCCGCCGCCGCCGCGGGTGTCAGATCGGGGTCGGCGTAGCGGCCCGGCAGATCGATGGTTTCGACCATGAAGTCGAGGAAGGCTTCGCCCAATTCCTGATAGGCCGGCGCCCTGAAGCCGATCGAATACGTCATGCAGGCGCCGACCGCTATGCCGTCGTGCGCATAATGGGGCGGCAGGTACAGCATGTCGCCCGGCTCGAGCACAAAGGTCTCGCTCGGCGTGAAATTGCGCAGGATCTTCAGCGGCGCGCCGTCGACCAGCGCCAGGTCTTCCTGCGCGCCGATTTGCCAGCGCCGCTGTCCTTCTGCCTGCAGCAGGAACACATCGTAGGAATCGAAATGGGGGCCGACGCCGCCGCCGTCGCTGGCGTAGCTGATCATCAGGTCGTCCAGGCGCGCATCGGGAATGAAGCGGAAACGGCGCAACAAGGCATCGGCGGTATCGTCATGCAGATTCACGCCTTGCACCAGCAACGTCCATTCCTTCTGCTTGCCGGCCGGCATGCGCTCGAACGGGCCGTTCTGCATTTTCCATTGCGTCCCGTCCTTGCCGACCAGGCGCGACTCCACATCCTCGCGCGCGGCCAGCGCGAACAGTTCCGATGAGGAAAGCAGAGCCTTGAAACCCGGCAGGGCCTGACGGATCAGCAGCGGTTTCTTGTGCCAGTAATCGCGCAGGAACTGGGCCGGCGTCAGCTCGCCGAGCACGCTGTCGAATTCGGTTAATTTTTTCATGCGTGCATTATATGTGCTGCGGCTGCTGGCTTCATATACAGACCTCGTATAAAGTCACCGGTATGAAACCAGTCCTCAAGTCGGCGCGCAAGCCGATCCTCAAGCCGGTCCGGTAGCGGGTATAATGCCGCTCATTAATATTTCGAAAGGATTAACCAATGAAGATTGTCAAAGATACCGTTGTGACGGTGCGCTACAAATTATCGGATGCGCAGGATAATCTGATCGAAGAAAGCCACGAACCGATGGTGTATCTGCATGGCGGTTACGAGAACACCCTGCCGAAGATCGAAGAGGCGCTGGAAGGCAAGGACGCCGGCTACGAAACCGTGATCCAGGTCGAGCCGGGCGACGCTTTCGGCGAATACGACGCCGCACTGGTCAAGATCGAGTCGCGCAGCAACCTGCCGACGCCGCTGGAAGTTGGCATGCAGTTCGAAGGCACGCCGGACGACAACGAAGATGAAACCACCATCTTCACCGTGACCGACATCGCCGACGACAAGGTCGTCCTCGATGGCAATCATCCGCTGGCCGGCATGGCGTTGCGTTTTGCGCTGAGCGTTGCAGAAGTGCGCGAAGCGACCAAGGAAGAGATCGAACACCAGCACGTGCACGGCGCGCATGGCCACGGCCACGATCATGGCGACGACGACCATAACGACGGCGATCACTTCCGCAGCCATCCGGTGCATTGATCGAAAAGAATTAAAAGCAGCAACAGCAATCAGGCGGATCGCGATGGCAACATCGCGATCCGTTTTTACTTGCGCGACATCTGCATGGCGTTGATGTGTCGGCCGACGCTGAACACGGCCGGACGCGCCGTATCGACATCGATCTTGGACCAGTTGGCGTCGCTGGCAAGCGTGCCCAGCTTGCCGCTCCAGACGATATCGCGGCGCGGGGCGCCGATGCGCTGGCTGTGCACCAGCAATACGTGTCCCGCATATTTTGCAGACAGCGTTGTCAACAACTGCCGCACCTCGTTGAAGCCGTCGGGTTGCCCGCGCAGCTCCGGCGCGCGTTGCAGCAGCGGCGACAAGGGATCGCCGTCGCAGAACAACACGATGCCCGCCAGTTTCTTATTTTTCGCGATCGCAAACAGACGTTGCAGCCAGTTGCGATTGGCGATCAGGCGATCTTCGTATTCGCCGTTGCGGCCGCCGTCGCTGCGATAGTGATTGTTATTGGCGGGAAGATTAACTGTGGCGAATAAGATTTCGCCGAATTCCCAGCGCGCATTTTCCGCATACTCGCGAAATTTCGGCGTCGCCGACTGCCGTATCAGATCCAGCTTGCTGGCGCCGAAGGTCATCTCGCCGTCGTAGAACAGTTCGCGGATCTGGTTCAGCCGCTCGATCGCGGCGGATTTGCCGTCCCTGTTCTTGCAGGTCACCCAGTCGTTGGCCGCGAGCGACATGATCACGCCGTTCTGGGCCGCATCCAGTATGCCGCGGCGCTCCGTATACAACTGGTCGCTGCAGGGTTCGGCGGCGGTCTTGATGCCGTTGACGACCACGAATGCCAGGTTGTCGGCGTCGCTTTCGGCGAGCGCGCCGCGCAGCGCGCCTTCCGCGGCGGCGGCGTTGGCCTTGTTGGCGATGAATGCCTGGCCGATCACGCCGAAACTGAATTCGGCGGCCGGCGCCGGCAGGCTGAAGCAGGCGGCGCCGACGGCGGCCAGCAGCATCTTCAGCCAGGTTTCAAGGCGCATGTGCGATCGCATTTTCAAGATTCTTCGTGCCTGTCCTCATTGAGTTGTTTCAGGCGATACAGCGCATCGAGCGCCTCGCGCGGCGTCAGCCGGTCCGGATCGATCGCGTCCAGGCTTTGCAGCAGTTGCAAGGTGCCGGCATCCGGAACGGCTGCCGCCGGCGTCGGCCGCTCGTCGACGAATGCCGGCGGCGCGTTGAACAGATCGAATTGCGGCGTGGTATTGACCGACTGCGCTTCCAGCAGCGCCAGGTGCTTGCGCGCGGCGCGGATCACCACCGGCGGCACACCCGCCAGTTGCGCGACCTGCAAGCCGTAGCTTTGCGACGCCGGGCCCGGCTGCACGGCATGCAGGAACACGATGCTGTCCTTGTGTTCGATGGCCGACAGATGCACGTTGCAGGCCGTCGGATGGATTTCGGGCAATTGCGTCAGCTCGAAATAATGCGTGGCGAACAGCGTGAAGCTGCGGCTGTTGTCGATCAGGTATTTGGCGATGGCCCAGGCCAGCGCCAGGCCGTCGAAGGTCGAAGTGCCGCGGCCGACTTCGTCCATCAGCACCAGCGAGCGCTCGGTGGCGCTGTTGAGGATTGCCGCCGATTCGGTCATCTCGACCATGAAGGTGGAGCGGCCGCCGGCCAGGTCGTCGGCGGCGCCGATGCGGGTGAAGATGCGGTCGATCGGGCCGATGGTCGCGCTTTGCGCCGGCACGAAACTGCCGATATACGCCAGCAGTGTAATCAGGGCGACCTGCCGCATGTAGGTCGATTTACCGCCCATGTTCGGGCCGGTGATCAGCAGCAGGCGCTGTTCGGCATCGAAACAGCAATCGTTGGCGATGAAGCGCTCGATCTGTTTTTCCACGACCGGATGGCGGCCCTGTTCGATCGCGATGGTCGATTGCGGCACCAGCAGCGGCGCGCACCAGTTGTGGCGCGCCGCATGGTCGGCCAGCGCGACCAGGGTATCGAGTTGCGCGAGCGCATGGGAGATTGCCTGCAGCGTGCCGATCTGCGGCGCCAGCCCCAGCAGCAATTGTTCGTACAGGTATTTTTCGCGCGACAGCGCGCGTTCCTGCGCCGACAGGGCCTTGTCTTCGAAGGCCTTCAATTCCGGCGTGATGTAGCGCTCGGCGTTCTTGAGCGTCTGGCGGCGCCGATAGTCGTCCGGCACCTTGTTGGTCTGGCCGTGCGTGACTTCGATGTAGAAACCGTGCACCTTGTTGTATTCGACGCGCAGATTGGCGATGCCGGTGCGGGCGCGTTCGCGCGTTTCCAGATCCAGCAGGAATTGCCCGGCGTTCTCGGACAGGCCGCGCAATTCGTCGAGTTCTGCATCGTAGCCGCGCGCGATCACGCCGCCGTCGCGCGCCATCGCGGCCGGCTCCAGCATCACCGCGCGTTCCAGCAGATCCAGACAGTCGTGCGGCGTAGCGAGTGCGCCGTGCAGTTCGCCGAGCAACGGCGCATCGGCGTCGCGTCCGCACAGTTCGACATAGGCCCGCAGCGATCCCAGCTGTTGCAGCCCGGCGCGCAGCCCGGCCAGGTCGCGCGGACGCGCCGACAGCAGGGCGATACGCGTGGTGATGCGTTCGATATCGGGCACCGCGGCCAGCGTGCCGGACAGGCCCGAGCAGGCGTCGGTGCGCATCAGGGCGTTGACGGCGGCATGCCGGGCGCGCGCAATGCCCTGGTCGCGCCGCGCGTGATGCAGCCAGTGCCGCAGCAACCTGGAACCCATCGCGGTGCGGCAATGGTCGAGCAGGGAAAACAGCGTCGGCGCGTTGCCGCCGGCGCCGTCCTGGCTGCGCAGGGTTTCGGTGAGTTCCAGATTGCGGCGGGTGGCGGCGTCCAGTCCGATGAATTCGTTTTCCGATTCGACCGTCAGTGCCCGCACATGCTGCAGGCCTTTGCCCTGGGTCGATTCTGCATAACGCAGCAAGGCGCCGGCCGCGCCGATCGCGGCGCCCAGGCTTTCGGCGCCGAAGCCGTTCAGCGTCGCCACCGACAATTGATCGCACAAGGCCTTGCCGCCCTTGGCGATGTCGAAGTGCCAGTCCGGCACCGTGCTGGCCTTGCCGCTGAACAGCGTTGCGACCCGCGCCGCCATGCTTTCGCCGACCAGCAGTTCGGCCGGGGCGATGCGTTCCAGCTCCTGTTTCAGGCGGCTGTCGAAATCGGCGGCATTGGCGTTCAATTCCATGACCCGCAACGCGCCGCTGGCCATCGACAGCCAGGCCAGGCCCAGCGTCGCGCTCTTGCGTTGTTCGACCGCGTACAGCGCGAGCAGGGCGCGCTCCGATTTTTCCGGCAGCAGGTCGGAATCGGTCAGCGTGCCGGGCGTGATCACGCGCACCACC
This sequence comes from Herbaspirillum sp., assembly GCA_036500325.1. Taxonomy (GTDB): domain Bacteria; phylum Pseudomonadota; class Gammaproteobacteria; order Burkholderiales; family Burkholderiaceae_D; genus Herbaspirillum. The sequence continues at coordinate 28,227 of DASYCG010000009.1, forward strand.
TTGCGTTCCACAGGCCCCTTGCTGGTCGCGGGATCGCCGATCTGTTCGCACAGCGCGACCGATTCGCCCAGCTTGATCAATTTGCTCAGGTAGGGATCCAGCGAATGAAACGGCACGCCGGCCATGCGGATCGGATTGCCGTTGGAGGCGCCGCGCTGGGTGAGCGTGATGCCGAGCAGGCGCGAGGCTTTCTCGGCGTCGTCGAAAAACAGTTCGTAGAAATCGCCCATGCGGTAGAACACCAGCGTGTCGGGATAATTTGCCTTGATGCCCAGGTATTGCTGCATCATCGGTGTGTGCTTCGCCAGCGCCTGGTCGGCGGCAAGGGCGGCTGCCGCGGTAACGGCGGCCTGTTTGATCTCATCGGGTGCTGCAGCGGACATTCCAACCTTTCATCGAGCCTGTGGGATTGCGGCAGATCGGCCATTTTACTCTCACGGCGGACCGAAATTAAACCCTGCGATATTCTTTGAAAGGGAAATATTCACTGCGCGGCCACGATCGCATAGAAAACCATGCACAGCCCGACCAGGGAGGCGGTCCAGACCAGCGTTCGCAGCACCGGCACGCCGGCCGCATACAGCGGCACATAAGCGATTCGCGCCAGGAAATAAATCCATGCGCCCCATAAGGTCAAGGCGTTTTCACGATCCGCGATATGGGCGATCAGGACAGCTGCGGCAAACAAGGGCAGTGTTTCGAACAGATTCTTCTGCGCCCGTTGCAGCCGTCCCGTGACGATGCCCACCGGCGGGCCTTCATGGTCGCGCGGGCCGACGTTATAAGCATTGCCGGTTTCCCTGGTGCGCGCGGCGGCCGTCAGCAGAATCTGCACCAGCGCCAATACCAGGGTCCAGGCAAGCAGGCTGAGTTCGGTATTCATGATGTCTCCTCCAGTGATTGTTCATCGTCGATGGATGTTGTCAGTCTTTGTTACTTTTGTTTAAAAATAATTCTTGGTTCGGGGCCGAATCCTTCGCAACAAAAAGTGGATGTCGTGGCGGCCACGGTAGAATGCCGTTTTGACATCTGCGACCGACCTTATGGAATATATAACGTTCTTGATCGATTTCATCCTGCATATCGACGTGCACCTGGCACAAATGGCCGCCGCATACGGTCCATGGCTGTTCCTGATTCTGTTCCTGATTATATTCTGCGAGACCGGCCTGGTTGTCATGCCGTTCCTGCCAGGCGATTCCATGCTGTTCGTGACCGGCGCCATCGCCGCTACCGGCGCCTTCAATATCCACTTGATGGTGTTCACGCTGATTGTTGCGGCGATTCTGGGCGATTCGCTGAATTACCAGATCGGCCGCGTGGTCGGCCTGAAGGTATTCGACCGGCCCGACTCGCGCATCTTCAAGCGCGAACATCTGAACCGCACCCACGCATTCTACGAACGCCATGGCGGCAAAACCGTGATCATCGCGCGCTTCGCGCCGATCATCCGCACCTTTGCACCGTTCGTGGCCGGCGTCGGTTCCATGCGCTATGCGCGCTTCCTGTCGTATAACGTGATCGGCGCCATCGCCTGGGTCGGCAGTTTTTCCTATGCCGGCTATCTGTTCGGCAGCCATCCCCTGGTCAAGAAAAACCTGAGCCTGTTGATCCTGGTCATCGTCGTGATTTCGCTGTTGCCGGCCGTGATCGGTTTTATCAAGCAGAGGCGGCAGCCGAACGCATAGGCCGGACGAACAAATCGGGGACAAGCAAGCTGTAAACGCAAAACGGGGGCAGACCGTAGTGGTCTGCCCCCGTTTTGCGTTTACAGCTTGCTTGCGTTTACGGCCGGCCCAAGCTTATTGCGGGCACGAAGCCGAAGCGCTCGCGCGCAGGCGGCTCCTGCCGACCAGCCTGGCGCGAATGGCGTCGTAGCACCAGTTGAATACGAATGCATAGAACAGGAAGAAGATCAATACGCCGATATCCAGGATCAGCGCCTTCAACAGGCTGATTTCCAGTACCCATGCCGCCAGCGGCACGATGGCGATCGTCAGGCCCAGTTCGAACAGCAATGCATGCAGTATTCGCACCGGGACGGTACGCTGGAAGCCCATGCGCATCTGCGCGCGATCGAACAGCGCGTTGAAAATCATATTCCACAGCATCGCAATCGACGACATCGCAATCGCCAGTCCGCCGGCCTCCGAGAGCGGGCGGCCCATCAGCCAAAACAGCGCCGCGGCGCTCAGGCCGATGGCGATCAGTTCGAACATGACGGCATGGAAAAAGCGTTCCGCAACCGACTTTTGCAGCGCGGCATTGTTGTTTTTCATGATGAATTCATCCTGAAGTCAAAAAAGATGAGGCATTATGATCGTTATTTGTGATAATCAATAACCAGTTATTAACGGAAATATCGATAGATGGCGCAACATTCCCCTGAAGCCCTGGTTGCCTTTGTCGAGGCGGCGATGCTGGGATCTTTTTCGGCCGCTGCCCGCAAGCTGGGCAAGAGCCAATCCACGGTCAGCGGCGCCATCGCCAATCTGGAAGCGGACCTGGGCGTGATCCTGTTTGACCGCAGCAGCCGCAAGCCCGGACTGACCGAACACGGCCGCCTGTTGCTGGGGCGCGTGCGGGACATCCTGGCCGCCACCGACCGGCTCGATCGCGCCGCGCTGCAACTGGTCGAAGGCCTCGAGTCGCGCCTGACGCTGGTGCTGTCCGATACCTATTACTCGGTGCATTACGAAGAGATCATGCAGGCGTTCGAACAGCGTTATCCGGATCTGGCCTTCGAATGCGTGATTGCTGAGGGGGCCGACGTGCTGGCGCTGATCCAGAACGGCAGGGCGCAGATCGGCTTGTTGCAGGCGCAAGCCGAATATCCGCCCGATATCGGCTCGGCCCTGATTTCGGAGCGCTCTGAAATCGGTCTATATGTCGCCAATACGCATGCGCTGGCCGGCCATGTCGGCACGATCACGGCGGAGCAATTGGCCGCGCACCGGCAAATCAGCCTCGGCGCCGCGATTGCCGCCAGCCAGCCGCGTCCGGCCGAAGAGCGCGGCTGGTCGGCGCCGGGTTATCTGATGATGATGGAAATGACCACGATGGGATTCGGCTGGGCGGCCTTGCCGAAATGGATGGTGACGCGCTTTGCCAACGATAGGCTGACGCCGCTGAAGGCGCGGGGCTGGCCGCGCCATGTCCGGGTCGACGCGGTCTGGTCGCGTCAGCGCACGCTGGGGCCGGCCGGCGGCTGGCTGCTGGAAACCATGCTGGCGCTGGAGCAGAACCCGGATAGTGTTTAATGCGAGGCCGGCTTGTCCTGGCGCAGGTCGTTCAAGGCCTTCACATGCGCCTCGAAGCTGGCCTTGACCACGTCATTGGCGTCGGTCAGCCGGAACATTTCGCGCGCCAGCTCGGTTTCGGTGTCGAACTCCTGCAGCGCCTTGGCGCAGAAATCGCGCGGCAAGGAGTGAAACAGGCCGTTGATCAAGCAGGTAAGGGCGGTGATCTGTCCCTTTTGCTCGTTGATGGTCTTCAGGATACGGCGATCGATCTCACTCATGATGCTTCCTTGCTTTTCGATAAAGCCGCCACTGTACAGCAAGGGCGCGCCGCGGCCCAGGCCCGCTAGGCCGGAAACCGGGAAGCCTCAAGCCGTTTCGGTTTCCGCGATCTGGCGCAGCGCCTGCTCGAATACTTCCACCGGTTGGCCGCCGGAGATCAGATGGCGCTCGTTGATGATGACGGCAGGCACGGCGCGGATGCCTTGCTGCTGATAGAACTGTTCCTGTGCGCGCACTTCCTCGGCAAAGGCGCCGGATTCCAGCACCTTGCGCGCCTGGTCCGCCTCCAGTCCGGCTTTGAGCGCCATGGCCACCAGCACTTCGTGATCGGACGGATTCAGTCCGTCCGTGAAGTAGGCTTCAAACAGCGCTGTCTTCAATGCAAGCTGCTTGCCTTCCAGTTCGGCCCAATGCAGCAGGCGATGCGCGTCGAAGGTGTTATAGATGCGGCTGCGCTTGTCCATATTGAAGGTAAAGCCCAGCGCCGCGCCGCGCGCCCGGATCGCTTCGCCGTTGGCGGCGACCTGTGCCGGCGTCGAGCCGTATTTTTCCGCGATGTGCTCGACGATATCCTGGCCGCCCGGGGCCATTTGCGGATTCAGTTCGAAGGGCTGGAAGTGCAGGTCGACCCGCACCTTGTCGCCGACCTGTGCGATCGCCTCTTGCAACGAGCGCAAGCCGACCACGCACCAAGGGCAGGAGACGTCGGAAACAAAATCAATTTTCATAGCGGCAGCCATACAATTTCCCATCGAAGGCAAAAAGAAAGTGTAGCCGATCCTGTCGAATCGCGTCGGCGGGCACCGATTTGACTGGAGGTTAGGGCGGGGAATAGAAAAGGTAGAAAAATTCTGGAGAAAAGCTGGCGAAAACCGGGAAGTGCCGCTATAATTCGACCCCTGTTGGGGCGTTAGCTCAGTTGGTAGAGCAGCGGACTCTTAATCCGTAGGTCGTGTGTTCGAGCCACACACGCCCCACCAACAGAACATCAATGAATATGAGGCCTCCAGTGATGGAGGCCTTTTTTCTTCCCGCTCCCTCATGCCCGACCAAAACTTGACCGCATCTGCGTGCCCGGCAAGGATGACTTGAGGCGAGGTGGGGTACTTCTGCATCCATCTCGTTAGTCTTCCCTCTCAGCTTCTACAGCACATCAGCGACGGATCGAGTACTTGACGCAAGCCTGGACCTCGTTATAATTCATTCAATGAATTAATCAATCAATCAATCAATCAATCAATCAATCAATCAATCAATCAATCAATCAATCAATTATCAAATGGATGAATTATCATGTCTCCAGTTAGCGATTTAACCAGCCCTGCTGCGCGCGTATCGCTCGTCGATTCGGCCGCCGACATCCTGCGCGAGCGTATTCGTAGCCATGTCTGGAAGGTAGGCGACAAACTGCCAATTGAACCTGAGTTGGCAATCCTCCTTGAGGTC
>DASYCG010000010.1:0-28131 GCA_036500325.1 Herbaspirillum sp.
ATTGACGACCCTATGGTTTTCATACGACCTTGCGCCAAAGTGCGCCATCATCGCATGCGTACCGTGATGATGATAGCTCGATAAGCCCAAGGTTCCCGAGAGGCTTACCAACAGTCACTCCTCTTTACGTTTCCTTTGCCGTTTTTACACACTGTTCGATCCTCGAAATTGCGCCAAAGCCGCTCGATACGCGATTTTAGTTCGGATGCGTTTCCCGCTCGTGTCCTTCTGTTTCTTATTTGTTTCTTATTGTTTCTCAGTGTTACCTGCTTTTCACGTCGACCGCATGCCTCGTTATATCTTAAAATGCATAACGAGGTGCAAACCCCGCACCGGACAGCAAATTTTTCCCGCCTTTTACATGCAAAAAATACCGATTTCCAATGTTCATAAGACAGCTTAAATATCTGGTCACCCTTGCCGAGATAGGGCATTTCTCACGCGCCGCGGAATTGTGCCACGTGTCGCAGCCTGCGCTCTCCACCGCCATCCGCAATCTGGAAAAAGAATTGGAATTGAGCCTGGTCCGGCGCGGCAGAAATTATGAGGGCCTGACGGCGGAAGGTGAGCGAGTAGTGGGTTGGGCGCAGCAATTGCTGTCCAGTTACGACGCCATGCGCCAGGAAACCGTGAGCGCGCACAAGAATTTGTCGGGCACCTTGCGCATAGGGGCCATCCCCACGGCGGTGCCGATCGCGCCTTGCCTGTCGCGTGAAATCGGTTTCGTTATCCGCCAACAAGACCCGTATCCGCCATTGACGGCCGCGGCGCTGGAGATGGCGTTGAAGGTGCCGCTGCAAGCGCGATTCGATAGTTTGATCGCCGCTTGACCGGGTTTGCAGATCGTTGATAACCCGGAGCTATCAATCCATTGTTCATCGGTATTGGGAATTTTAATTCGAACTGTTCAGAATCCTCTTCACGCCTTCGCTGCCCATATCGATACCGATACCGGCAGCAGGCAACAAGAATGCCGATTTCAGGCACAGGGCGGTTGCAGAAGCAAACCCTGCAATTCAATCAATTAGGAGATTCAAATATGGCAAAAATTATCTGCGTTTTGTACGACGATCCGGTAACCGGCTACCCCACAAGCTATGCGCGCGACGACTTGCCGCAGCCGGAACGTTATCCGGATGGCCAGACGCTGCCGACGCCGAAGAGCATCGATTTCAAGCCGGGCGCATTGCTGGGCAGCGTTTCGGGCGAACTGGGCCTGCGCAAATACCTGGAATCGCAAGGGCATCAACTGATCGTGACCTCCAGCAAAGATGGCAGCGACAGCGTGCTCGACCGCGAATTGCACGACGCCGAAATCGTCATCTCGCAACCGTTCTGGCCTGCTTACATGACTGCCGAGCGTATTGCCAAAGCCAAAAAACTGAAGATGATCGTCACCGCCGGCATCGGCTCGGATCATACCGATCTGCAGGCTGCGATGGAACGCAACGTGACCGTAGCCGAAGTTACTTACTGCAACAGCCACAGCGTGGCCGAACATGTGGTGATGATGATTTTGGCGCAGGTGCGCAATTACATTCCTTCCTATAACTGGGTGGTCAACGGCGGTTGGAATATCGCCGACTGCGTGGCGCGGTCCTATGACGTGGAAGCGATGAATATCGGTACTGTGGCTGCTGGCCGCATCGGATTGCGCGTACTGCGCCTGATGAAACCGTTCGACGTCAAGCTGCATTACATGGATCGTCACCGTTTGCCGGAAGCGGTTGAAAAAGAACTGAACCTGACTTACCACAGCACGCTCGATAGCCTGACCAAGGTGTGCGATGTCGTTACGTTGAATTGCCCGCTGCATCCCGAGACGGAACATATGATCAATGAGAAATCGCTGAAAAACTTCAAGCGCGGCGCCTATCTGATCAATACTGCCCGCGGCAAGCTGTGCGACCGCGACGCCATCGTGAGTGCGCTGGAAAGCGGGCGACTGGCTGGTTACGCCGGCGATGTATGGTTCCCGCAACCGGCGCCGAACGATCATCCATGGCGGACCATGCCGCATCACGGTATGACGCCGCATATCTCCGGCACCAGCCTGTCGGCGCAGACACGCTATGCGGCGGGTACCCGGGAAATCCTGGAGTGCTATTTTGAAAATCGCCCAATCCGCGATGAATATCTGATCGTTCAGGACGGCAAGCTGGCCGGCGTCGGCGCGCATTCTTATAGCAAAGGGAATGCTACCGGTGGTTCGGAAGATGCTGCGAACTTTAAAGCGACCGGCAAGGCGTAAAGAAGAATGCTTGGTGTAATGAAGTAGCGCATAAAAAGAAGGCGATGACATGAAAGTGCATCGCCTTCTTTTTATGCGCCAAACTGACTTCCCCGGACTGCTGGTGGTACCAGGCGTAAGCCGTTTCGATCTGGATTTGTATCCTGGCCGGAATATCATGCGGTTTCGGTTTGACGATGCGCGTCGATTGCTTGTGCGTATATTCATGCGGTAGTGGCTGTCTTTGAAAATAAATCATGCTATTGTCTTAGGGCAATTACATTCGTCAAGAAAGTCCATTGCAGCATATATTTATTACACATGGCTCAATGCAAATTCAAGGCGAATACCGAACATGGTTAAGAGTTATTCCAAAATAGTCAGCCAAGTTATAGCTAACCAGCAGCAACGGTATTCCCATAGGCTGGTTGCCGGCGCCGATAGCACCAAATCGCTCTTTGTCAGGCAGCACTTTACTGTCGCCGACGAGCCGGTTTCGTTGCAGGCGCCGGCCTGGAGCGATTATGTCGGCCGGATTCTCGATTCACCGGTATCCCGCGCACAAAGAACCAGAGGCTTCAAAGGTGAAATCGACAGCTATGTCCTGAACGACATGATCTATCTTGATAGCCGCACCGATCCGTTGTCACAGGCGCGCACCAACGCGAGGATATCGAGAGATTGCGTCAGGGACTTCGTTTTTCATGTGGCGCTGGAAGGCATTATCGAGACCGTGACAGGTTCGTTCCAGCAGCGCAAATCGGCACAATTCATGCCTGGCATCCTGGCGTTGGATATGGGACAGCCGATGCGCATGATGCGCCCTACGCCCGCCCGCGTGCTGGCCTTCTTCCTGCCACGCGCGATGGTAGAGGCGGAAATACCCGACGCCGAATCGATTCATGGCCGCCTAATCGCTTACACATCGCCCCTGACGCGCCTTATCCCCGATCATTTGATGAGCTTATGCAACGAGCTCCCCAATATGCCGGAAGCCGAGGCGGAGAATGCGATAAGAAATTGCGCCCAATTGATTCTTGCTGCGTTCGGCAAGCAGATGCGTATGAGCGACAGCGCCAGGGCAGCCGCCCAAATCGCCATGCGGTGGCAAATCCGGGACTATATCCAGGCCACTCTGCATCAGAAGGATTTATCGCCGGAGTCTATCCTGCGAAAATTTCCTTTGACCCGGCCGACCTTGTATCGCCTGTTTGAAAGTGAAGGCGGTCTCGGCAACTACATCCGCAATTGCCGTCTGCGCGTAGCCGCGGAGGAATTGGTCGGTATGCGGCAAATCCCGATCCTGGAAATTGCATACGGTTTGGGATTCGGCAGTCCCTCCGATTTCACCCGTGCCTTTCGCCGTGCTTACGGCATGCCGCCACAGGATTTCCGTACGCTTGGCTTGGATATATTTCGAACGGCTGATTCCAGCACTGCGCGGGCCGGGCAAATGCTAAATAGCGACAGCGTCTAAGTCTCCGCCTTCCTGACCGAAAACCAATACCCCAACCCCGACAACAAAACAAAAATCAACGTACTACTCATCAAATTCACACTAGGTTCAAACGGCAGTCCCGACACCACTGTCGTCCCTGCTGCAGCGAACAGATACTGGAAACAAGTCAGCAACCCCAGCCCATGTGAGCCATGCTCCTGGAAGTGATTGGTCACCACCACTTGCAGTGGCGGATTGATCAGCGCCGTCGCCAGTCGCAGCAGGCAAATCCCAACCGAGACCAGCACGATAATCACCACGGCGTTATGCGTAAACATTTCCGCAAACATGAGCAAAGCGCCGAACGCTGACGTATAAACCCCGATTCCGACAATCTGCAAAGGACGCAAATCCCTTGCGTTCAACTGGCTCATCAACCGGTTACCCAGCAGGTACGAAAGCGCAACGGCAATGAATACATACGCATAGTTGGTGCCTTTGATCCCGAACTGGTCGATGTACAGATAACTTGAAATGCTGAGAAACGCATAGAACGCCGCGAACGCACCGCCGAGGATCAACGCCAGGCCGAGGAAGTAGCCGTCCTTGAGGATCAGGAAGTAGTGCAGGAAATGCTTTTTCAGGCTGAATGCGGCCCTGAATTGTTGTTGCCGGTGATTGGTTTCGCCGATGGTGATCCAGCCCCATATGAACAGGGGGATTTCGAGGACGGCGATCGCCCAGAAACAGTTGCGCCAGGTCGACAGGCTGGTGATCCACGCGCCGACCATCGGCGCCAGGATCGGCGACAGCACCAGGCCAATAAGCAATAAACCGGTGGCGTGGATCTGGGCCTTCTTGTCCATCGTATCCTTGATGATCAGGCGCAGCACGATGTAGGCGGCGGCGGTGCCGAGGCCCTGGACCACGCGCATTGCGATCATGACGCCGATCGACGAGCAGACCGCGATCCAGATCGACGCGAGGATATGCAGCATCAGGCAGGTCAGCAGGGTAGAGCGGCGGCCGTACAAATCGCTGACCACGCCAATGAACAAAACGAAAAATGCCTGTCCATAGTTGTAGACCGAGATCGTCAGGTTGGTGACTTTCATGGTCTGACCGAATTCCCTTGCAATCAGCGGCAGGCCGGACAGGTAGATATCGGTGCCGGCCTGCGTCGAAAACAAGAGCAGGACCATCAACAGGATCGACGCTTGTCTGTTCGTTTTTTGTTCGTTCTCTTTACCCATGACGCTTTTCGGTGCAAGTTGACCCGCGAGAATATCACCGCTTGCGCAAAAGCAAAAATACCCGCGATATGCCCGATAAAGCATGCGTCCTCGTCGCTGTATTCAATACGGGCTGCGTAATCCTTATAAGTCATCGTTCTCATCATTCACCCTTTCTCCGCTGTACGTCGGCTAATTGTAAAAAAGTGCGTGCATCTCGTGCCTGATATGGCTTGCATTTATTTGCCCAAGGGTTAAAAAATGTAAAGGCACTAAACGGCCTCTCTTTTAATAATATTGTTAGTGTCCGCACAAAAAAAAGCCTGAGAGAAATTTGTTTTCAATGCGACATTACATAAAATATATGGAGAAAAAATGCGTATAACTCGAATATTAAGCGCCGGCATCATGCACATGGCGGCCATTGCAGTCGTGATCGGCCTGGCGATCGTGCCGGCGCAGGCGAAGGATGCAGCCGACCTGACGGTCCAGACCACGCAAGGACCGGTACAGGGCTTCCACAAATCCGGCGTCACCGAATTCCTCGGAATTCCCTATGCGGCCCCGCCGCTCGGCACTCTGCGCTGGCAGCCGCCGCAGCCGCATGCGTCGTGGACCGATGTGTTGCAGACGACCAGCTTCGGCGGCACCTGCACGCAGAACCAGTCCGGTCAATTCGCCAAGCCAAGCGCGAACGAGGATTGCCTCTACCTCAACATCTACACGCCGAATAATTACGCGGCCGATACGAAGCTGAAGCAGAAGCCGCGGCCGGTCATGGTCTGGTTTTATGGCGGCGGCCTGGTTGCGGGCGAGAGCAACGACTACGATGGCAGCAAGCTCGCCCGCCAAGGCAATGTCATCGTCGTGACGGTGAATTTCCGCGTCGGCACGCTGGGCTTCTTCGCCCATCCGGCGATCGAGGCCGAGGGGCATGATGTCGGCAATTACGGGCTGATGGATTTGCAATTCGCGCTGAAATGGGTGCAGATGAATGCCGGGCTGTTCGGCGGCGACCGCAACAATGTGACGATCTTCGGCCAGTCCGGCGGCGCCACGGCGGTGATGGCCAATCTCGTCTCGCCGACTGCGGCCGGGCTGTTCCAGCGCATCATCAACGAAAGCGGCACGCATATCATCGCGACACCGATGCCGGAAGCGGAAGCGGCGGGCAAGAAATTCGCCGACAAGGCCGGATGCACCACCGGCGACGTCGCCGCCTGCCTGCGCAAGCTCACGCCGGAGCAGATCATCAAACTGGGACCGGCGCCGGCGAGCTACTACATCCAGGATGGCAAGACGATCACCAAGCCACCCTATGAATCGTTCAAGGATGGCAGCTTCAATCATGCGACCATCATGACCGGACTGGTAGCCGACGAGCAATCGTTCTTCCTGCCGGAACTGCAGGGCGGGTCGCGCACGCCGATCAACGAGGACGATGTCCACGCCTTTGCGGCATCCATCGGCAAGGCCCATACCGACGACATCATGGCGTCATATCCGGCGTCGTCCTATGCCAGCCCCAGCCTGCACGAGATCGCCATAGCGCAGGGCAACAAGGCCTGCACTGCACGGAATTTCGATCGTATCTGGTCGCAATACGTGCCGGTCCATGCCTATCTGTTCGATCAGGAAGATACGCCAAGCTACTTGCCACAGGCAAGCTACCCGACGCGGGCCTTCCACACGTCCGAGCTGCTTTACATATTCCCGCTGTTCAAGGGCGGCCAAGGCACGGCGCATGCGCTGACCAAGGCGCAGGAAAAGCTGTCGGACGAGATGGTGCGCTACTGGACAAATTTCGCCTGGACCGGCAATCCCAACGGCGCCAAGGCGGGGCCCTGGAAGCCTTATTCGAGCGCGGCGGACAATGTCATGATCCTCAAATCGCCGAAATCGGTCATGGCCGATGGCTATGGCAAGCAGCGCTATACGTTCAACAGGCGCAATGACTGCGCCCTGTGGGACAAGATCAACCTCTATACCTACGAATCGGGTGGCCGTTAAGTAGGCGAAGCGCAGGCGATCAGGCTGGGAACGCGCCAGCCTGTAGCTCGAAATGATGCAGAAATTTGCTGACCGTACTCATGACGGTAAGGCCAACGATAATCAAGAAGATTGCCATGGGGGTAAGGCTGTGAAACGGCACAAATCCGGCCAGCCCCATCATGACCGATGAAACGAGTAACAGGGCGAATCCAAGAATGGCGCTCGTCAGCCCTGCAATATGCGGGAAAATTGAATTCCCCTTGGCCATCAAGGTGGGATACATGGCGCCGGCGCAAAACCCCATGACGAGAACGGGGCTCATCAACGTCCACACGCGCAAGCCGACTGTCACCGAAAGAATCAACATGGCAATTGCCGCGCCTGTCATGATACGTGCGCCGATGCGAAGGCGGCGTTCCGGCGTCGGCAAACGGGGATGCTGGACCCGGTTGGAAATACCGCCGAGAAAATACGTGAATCCGATTGCCAGCGCCAGGTAGCCGAAATAGGTCGGCGGCTTTTGCAGGGTATTTTGCACCATGAATGGCCCGACGATGTTGAACACCAGGAGAATGCTGTAGCAAAGACCTTGCGCCAGAAAACAACTTTGGAAAACAGGGCTCGTGAGCACCATGCGCCCGTTCTTGATCAGCGTTTTCGGATTCAGATGTACCGGATGCTTTAGCGTCTCCCGGAAACGCCAGAGCAAAATCCACAGCGCGAATGAATAGATAAGCAGAAAAGTCAAACAGGAACGCCAGCCGAACAATGTTTGCAGATGTGCGCCAATGACGGGCGCCAGGATCGGCGCCAATCCCCATGCAGTGGCGACGTAAGTAAATGCATGCATCAGTTCCTGACCCGAGAATGTATCGGTGATGATCGCTTTGGTGAGCAGATTGGTAGCCGCTATGCCGAAGCCTTGCAGGCAGCGCGCCAGGACAAAGGTTTCCAGATTATTGGTCGCCAGAGAAAGCAGGCAGCCGCATGTAAACACGGCAAGTCCCAAAACAAGCATTTTTTTGCGGCCGTAGGCATCCGCCAGAGGCCCGAAGACCAGTTGTCCGAATGCATAAGCCACCAGATAGATCGTCACGCTCGATTGAATCGCTAGCGGCGAGGTTTGGAAAAAATGCGCCATCGCCGGCAGTGCAGGGACATAGATATCGATTGCCAATTGGCCTGCGGAAGCAAGCATACAAATAAACAACAACAAGAAGCGCGGGTGGTTCGCAGTTTTATTCATGAAGAAAGATTGGCGTGAGGCATGTTGAAGACTGCGTATTTTGACGGTTTGTCGAACTCTTTGCTGGAGAACGCTAAGAATGGGCGTCCCCGTTTCGGTACATCGTTAATTTACGAGTATCTTTTCGTTGTATACAGTAATATATAGCGTGAAAATTCAACGAAATTCGAGAACCGTATGAAAACCGCATTAGCTTTGCGCCATGTAGCGTTCGAAGATTTAGGGTGTCTGGAGCCGATTTTAAGATCGCATGGGTTTGCAATCGATTACGTCGAGATAGGCGTTACGCCGCTTTCCGAAATGTCGCCGCTCGATGCCGATCTGGTGATTGTGCTTGGCGGCCCGATTTCCGCTTACGATCTGGATCATTACCCGTTTCTCCGCACCGAAATTGCATGGTTGCGGGCGCGGCTGATAGAAGATCTGCCGACGCTGGGGATCTGTCTCGGCGCGCAGTTAATGGCGGCGGCACTCAACGCCAGGGTCTATCCGGGCGCTGCCGGCAAGGAGATCGGCTGGAGTCCGCTTGAAAGAGGCGCCGATACTGCCGAACTTCCTTATTTCGACGAACTGCTGCGCAACCATCCACAGGTGCTGCATTGGCATGGCGATACCTTCGATTTGCCGGAAGGCGCCAAACATCTCGCGGCCAGCGATCGATATGTTAATCAGGCATTTTCCTGGGGGCGGAATTGTCTGGCGCTGCAATTTCATCCGGAATTCGAAGTCGGGACGATCGAGCAATGGCTGATAGGGCACGCGCATGAAATATCGCACACGCGCAACGTCAGCCTGCCGCAACTCCGGCTGACGACCAGGCAGCACGGCCCGGCTTTTCAGGCGTTCTCGACACGTTTCTGGAACGGTTGGCTGTCGAGTCTGCGGAGCACCAGATTTTCCAGCCGGCGCACGCGCCCCGATCTTGAAGCGGTTTCCTAGTTCTCACTGCCGGGCTTTAAGCAGTATTCACGCGTGGGGCGCTCCTGTTGACGTATTATTATCAACGACCTTTTACCGCCGGTTTTGCATCGGCACCATGGAGATAAAAGATGAAAACAAGTGCACGCAATCAATTTCCCGGAACCGTATCCAAAGTCACCACGGGCGCGGTCAATGACGAAATCGAACTGGATGTATTGGGCGGACAGAAAATTGTCGCCATCATTACGCATGAAAGCACCAAAAATCTCGGCTTGAAAGCCGGTGTTGCAGCGTTCGCGCTGATCAAAGCGTCGTCGATTATTCTTGTTGCGGACGATGAAGGCGTCAAGTTCTCGACGCGCAATCGCCTGAGCGGCACTATCAGCAAAGTCTTGCCGGGCGCGGTCAATACGGAAGTGGTGATCGATTTGCCGAAGGGCGGGGCGATTGCTTCGATCATTACCAATGAAAGCGCCAAGTCGCTGGGCCTGGCAGTCGGCGGCACCGCAAGCGCGCTGTTCAAGGCATCCAACGTTATTGTTGCCGTGGCGACTGCTTGATTGTTTTAAAACTGCCTGCTGAATGAAGAACGGCCCGGACGATTGTCACGGGCCGTTCTTCATTGAAAGCTTAATACTTGATATTTAACCCTGCTGCTCAAGGTTTCAGGAAGCCGTATTTGGCGAGTATTTCCTGACCTGCAGGCGATGCAACATAGGCCAGAAAGCTTGCTGCCTGAGTCGCTTGCTTCGTGCCGGAAGTAACGGCGATCGGATAAGTGACCGGGGTAGTCGCAGGCACGCGCACCGCTACTTTAACCTTGTCGGCCATGATGGCGGCATCGGTCGCAAATACAAAACCGGCTTCCACTTCACCGCGGGAAACATAATCCAGCGCCTGGCGCACGTTCTGGGCCAGCACGCCTTTGGCGGAGACTGTATCCCACTGGCCGGCAGCTTCCAGCGCAGATTTCGTATAACGGCCGACAGGCACCGAAGCAGGATTGCCGTAAGCAATACGGGCCACTTCCGGCTTGGACAGATCCTTCAGCGACGTGAGATTCAATTTGCTGTCCGCAGGCACGATCATCACGATCTGATTCGCGGCGAAATCCTTGCGCGTGGATGGATTGATGACCTTTTCGGCAACCGCTTTATCCATTGCCGTCTGGTCGGCAGAGGCAAACACATCGGCCGGTGCGCCGTTGACGATCTGCTGCATCAATACATCCGAAGCGCCGAAATTGAGCACGACTTTCGTGCCTGGATTTCTGGCTTCATACGATTGCGCTACGCTCTTGAACGCATCGGTCAGGCTGGAAGCCGCGGACACAACGAGGTCGGCGGCGGATACAGTGGTAGAGAATGCGGTCAGGCAGGCCAGACTTGCGGCAGCTAAAACGAACTTGCGGCGGATTGGATACATAGAAAGCTCCATGGTTGACTAAGCAGCGAAATATATACCGCGATATAACGGGTCGTCAACGCGAATTTGCGATCATTTGAAAACTTAAATCAAACATTTATTGACACAACTAAAATTGGCGCTATATTCTCGCATGCATATTGGTTTTGAATGGAAAACATGCATAGCAATCCCGCAATGAAAAAGTTGATCGGACGCCTGCTGAACTCGCTGGGCATGCTGATGTTCTGTGCGATCCCTGTCTTTGCGTTCGGCGCCGAAGATTGCGCCAGCGATAACCCGGTAATCACCGACATGCAGCAGAGATGGAACAGCCCGCTGCCGCAAACCACCCATTTCAAAGACAGCTTTGCGCCAACGCAGGCAACTTTACAGCCTTATGCAAAAGCCGCAGTGCGTTTAGGAACGCCGGCCATCAAAGCAAAAAGAGACGTGACGTATTTCGATGAATATTCCTGGACCATTTCGCGCGGCGGCGATTACTGGATTGCCGCCGATTCAGCGGTCTGGATCGACGTCATCGGCAAGGACAAAAAACCGCTTGAACCGCTGACGTTCAATCACGGTCTGCGTTGCGCCGGCATCTTCAAGGCGGTGCAATTTCATCTGATCGCAGGAACGTACCGCATGGTGATTGCTTCCGAGACGACCGATAAGGTCAAATTTTCCGCTCAGATGGCGGCAGGCCGTTAGATCAGGCAGTTTTAAGTAATGACGGCGCACCGCCCCAGCGGCCGCTTCAAATACTGCGCCAACGCCACCCCCAGCAAAGTCACACCGCCGCCGATCATGTGATAGGCCTGCAGCGCTTCGCCCAAAAACAGCACCGCGATCAAAACGGTAAACACAGGCAGCAGATTCATCAGCGCGGTAGTGCGGCCCGGTCCTAATTTACTGATCCCGTACATCCACAGAAACGGTGCAATCACCGAAGCCGGAATGCCGGCATACAACACCAACGGCAGACCGGCCATTGTCAGCGGCGGGGCGGATTGACTGAGGTAATAGACGAACAACACCGGCAGCACGGTCCAGATCTGCACCACCAGCGAATGCCAATTCAGCAGCGGAATGGCCCAGCGTTTAAGCAGCACGCTATAACCGGCATAGGCCAGGCTGGCCAGCAGCATCAGGCAATCGCCGAGCACCGGGCCGTGCGATATCAACGTCGCCGGATGGCCGTGGCTCAATAAAAATATCAATCCAAGCAGCGACAAAACACCGCCCGCCACGCCGCCAATCGTAGCCGCCTCGCCGAGCAACAGCACACTCAATCCCACCGCCAGCAAAGGCACCAGCGACACCACGATGCCCATGTTGGTCGCGGTTGTCGTTTGCGCCGCAATATACGCCAGGCATTGGTACAGCACCATGCCCAGCATGCCGAGCACAAACAGCTTGGGCAGCAGAGGCAGAATCTGACGGCGTTGCCGCCACACCGGTCTGCCGAAACACACGCCCAGCAACAGGCCTGCCAGCAGCCAGCGATAAAACGAAATCGCCGCCGGATCGATTACATTGGCGGCAAGTTTGTTGACGACGGTGTTGGCGCCCCAGATGAATACCGCGAGCACCGGGCAGAGCACGGCAAAGATGGGATGTTTCACATTCATTATGATTCTGGCCTTCGGATTTCTTGAGGGCAGATTTTCTCACGGAAGGCCGATACCGGCAGGGAGCCGCTCTTTTAAGCAGCTACGTTTAAATTTTCTAATCCTGATAACGCGAAGCGATCTCCCTGAATTCATCCTCGATTGCATCAAACGCATCCACAATATCGGCATCGAAATGCGTGCCGCGCCCCTTGCGCAATTGCGCGGCGGCCTGTTCATGGCTGAAGGCGGGTTTATAGACGCGCTTCGAAATCAAGGCGTCGTAGACATCCGCCACCGCCATCAAACGCGCCGACATCGGAATGGCATCGCCGATCAGCCCTTCCGGATAGCCGGAGCCGTCCCATTTTTCCTGATGCGAATAAGCGATTTCGCAAGCAAAGCGCAAGAACGAATTCTCGGTATCGAGCATGCGTTCGGCGGCGCGCAGCGTATCGCGGCCCAGCGTGGTGTGGGTTTTCATGATTTCGAATTCGTCGAAAGTCAGTTTGCCCGGTTTCAGCAGAATCGCATCCGGGATGCCGACTTTGCCAATGTCGTGCAGCGGCGCTGATTTGTAGAGCAGCTCGATTGCATTGCCGCTCAGCGCATCGGCGAAGCGCGCGTGATTTCGCAGCGCCAGCGCCAACGCCTTCACATATTGTTGGGTGCGGCGAATATGATTGCCGGTCTCGTTATCGCGTGTCTCCGCCAGCGACGCCATCGCCTGGATAATCACGTCCTGCATCGATGACAGCTCCTGCGTGCGGCGCGCCACTTCCATTTCAAGCGTCGCATTATGGTCGCGCAGTATCTTGCGCGCCGCGGCATTTTCGAGCTGGGTGCGAATGCGCGCCAGCAGCTCCTTATGCTGCAACGGTTTGGTCACGTAATCGGCGCCGCCGGCATCGAAGCCGGCCAGTTTCTGGTCGGTTTGCGAAAGGGCGGTCAGAAAGATGACGGGAATATCGCGTGTCCTGGGATCGGCTTTCAAGCGGCGGCAGGTTTCATAACCGTCGATGCCGGGCATCATTGCATCCAGCAAAATCAGATCGGGCCTGCCGGCGCGTGCGCTTTCCAAGCCGTCTTCGCCGTCCTCGGCCACCAGCACGCGAAAGCCCTCGACGTTCAATAATTCCATGACCACCTGAATGTTGGCGGGCGTGTCGTCGATCACCAGAATGGTGGCTTTTGGCGCGTCAGACATAGGAGCCCCGCTCGATAAATTGTTTGATGTATTGCAACGCCGCTTTGGAGCGCAGTTCAGCCGCCATTTTGATCAAGGGCTCGGCAAAAGCCCGGTATTGCGCATCACGCTCGGTCAACGCCGATGCGTACTGGCCGATCTGCATCAGATCGCCGATCTGGGCCATGGCCAGCAATGCCGTTAGATCGTCTTCGGGAGGCGCGGTGACGGCAATCGTATCGATCACCGTGAAGGTTTGAGGCAACAATGCCGGCGGCGTCTCTTGCGGGGCGGCGCCGGCGACACCGAACACCACCGGCAGATCGAACCAGAACACGCTGCCGTCGCCGATGTGGCTGCGCACTTGCAGTCGGCTGCCCATCAAGCTCAACAGTTGTCCGCAAATCGCCAATCCCAGTCCGGTGCCGCCGGCGCGCGACTGAATATCGCCGACCTGGGTAAAGCGCTCGAAGACATGCGACAGATCGGCTTCTGCGATACCGACGCCGCTATCTTCGATTGCGAAGCGCAATACGCCGTTTTCCTTATCGGCCTCCAGCAATTCGACATGCAAGCGGATGCGCCCGCTGTGCGTGAACTTCACGGCGTTGCCGAGCAGATTGAGCAATACCTGGCGCAAACGTTTTTCATCGGTGTGAATGGTCGGCAGATCGGACGCCCAGTCGCGGCAGAATACGAGGCCCTTCTGCTCGATCCTGACCGCTACGATATCGGCGATCACGCGCAGAAAATTGCCCAGATCGAATTGCGATACATTCAGGTCCAGCCGGTTCGCCTCGATCCGCGCCAGATCCAGAATATCGTTCACCAGCGCCAGCAGATGTTGCCCGCTTTGTTCGATCGTTTCGATACCGCGCCGGCACAGTTCGGACAGATGTGTATCGCGGCCCAGAATCTGGGTATAGCCGAGAATGGCATTCAAAGGCGTGCGGAATTCATGACTCATATTCGATAGAAATGCCGCCTGCGCCGCGCGCGCCGCTTCGGCTGCATCCTTGGCGTAAGTCAGTTGCCGCTGGGTCTCGCGGCGGATGGTGGCGTCGCGAATCACCAGAATCATGGTGGCGCCGGTCAGCAACGCAACTTCGCTGACCGACACCTCGACCGGAATCGCGCGGCCGTCCTGGGCATAGGCCACGGTGTCGACCTGATGCTTCAATCCCATGCGGCCGGTCACACTTGCCAGATCGAGTTGCGGCGGCTCGCCCAGTTGCCAGCCGAGCAGCGCCGTGGCGGCCGGATTCAAATGCTGGATCACACCTTCCTGCAAGATGACGAAGCAGTCTGCCGCGTGTTCGATGATGGCGCGCAGGCGTGTCTGGCTTTCTTCCAGCAGTTTGCGCGCTACCTGCAGTTGTTCGCGGTCTTCCAGAAAACGTTCCAGCGCGCGCGCCATGTCGGCAATTTCGTCGCTGCCGTCGACCGGCACTTGCGGACGGCTTTCCTGGCTTGCCTGCAAACGGTCGAAGCGCAGGTATTGGCTGACGATGCGCATGCGGCCCAGCACATGGCGGCCGATGAACTGGTAAGCGATCATCCAGAGCAGCAGCAGGCTGACGCTCAGCATGGCGATCACCCATTCCTGGCGGTGTTTGATCGCTACCGCAAGATCGAGTACGGCATTGCGGTAATCGCGGGCGAAATAATCGGACTGTTCACGCGCCGACGCCATGATGTTGAGCACGTGCTGATGCAAGGCGTTTTGCAACAGATCGATGGTCGATTGCCGATCCAGTTCGGTTAGCCGCAATGCGAAAGGATCGTCGCCATCGTCCGACCAGGGCAGCATGATATTGGGCAGATTGCCGAGCGCGGTGCGCAGTTGGCGCACGGTCGATGCATTGCTGGACGTTTGCAGCACTTCCATGATCAGGCGGGCATTGACGTTGGGGCCGACCGGATTGCTGTTGAATATTTCGTAGCTCTGGCGATAGGCCTGTTCGAAGCTCTGATGCGCCGCCAGCAGCATGCCGCGCTGTTGTACCACGGCGCTTGCGGTTGCGCTGAATAACTGGTTCGAATATTGCAGATCGAGCACATTCAGATCGTTGTCGCCGCCGCTGAGCTGGTCGACCAATCCTTCGATTTTCTTGAGCTGGATGGCCAGGTCGGCGTAGCGCAGGCCGGCTTCTTCAGGTGAATTGGTTTTTGCCAGCGTGTCCGCCAGCCCGGCTGCCGAAAGAATTTGCCAGATCAAATCATGCGACGCCTGCAAGCGGACCAATTGCTGTTCAGCCAATTGGCGAGTGGCGGAGCGGGACTGATTCAATGCGTAGATCGCCGTCACGCCGTAAGCCGCAACCAGGATCGCCAGCAAGGCCAGCACAAAGGCGAATTGCCGCCGCAGCGAATGCAGCCACTTCGAATTGAACAGCAGAATGCCGACATTGCGCGCCAGTACGGTCATGTCCTCTTCCTCATGCTGCACTCCAGATATGGCGATAGCTGTCGCGATAGCCGTTATCCGGATCGAACATCATCCGCGGTCCGCCGTCGTAGCTGATATTGTTGCGGGTCAGCAGATGGGTAGCCGCCACGAAATTGCTGGGTTCGAGACCGGAGAACTGGCGGTTCATTTCATCGATCAGTTGCCAGCCTTGCATATTGAGCGGCTCGGCTACGGTGGAGGTTTGAAACGATCCGGCCATGATGCGCAATATGGCCGATGCGCTGCCGTCGCCGGCCGACAGCAGTGTCAGCTCGCGGCCGGATAGTCCCTGGCCGGTCAATTGCGCCACCGCATAATCGAAATAAATATCGTTGATTGCCAGCGCATGGGTCCAGCGTGCGCCATGCCGGGACAGCAACGCACCGGTTGCGCCGGGCATCTTCTGCGGCACGGCCGACAGCGCAATATCGACCACTTCCAGCAATGTGCCGCCGGCCGAGCGTATCACTGCGACCATTTGTTCGGTCTTGACCCTGGCGATCTCAATGGAATTGTCGGTGAAGATCACGACGCCTGCGTTGCCGCGGGTCGGCAGTAATGCGGCCAGCGCGGTCACGGTCGCCACTTCGAGCGGATCGGTCGATATGTTGACGGCAATCGGGCTGGCCGGAATCGAGCCGGGCGCGGCGGCGACATGCCAGCCGACAATCTTGGCGCCGTCGTCGGCGGCTTCCCTGAGATGCTGATCCATCTGGCGATGGTCGCCGGCCAGCACGATGATGCCGCTGGCCCCGCCGGCGATCGCATTGGACAGCGACGCCTTCATGCCGGCCTGCGTACCGTCCGAATGAAACAGGCGCGTCGGCCAGCCGATCTGCCGCGCGGCTTCGCGCACGCCGACGGCTACGCCGAGCACGCCGCCGTTACGCAGATTGTCGGCCCATAACGCGATGGTCTTGTTTTTGGCGGCCTTCGGGCCGGTCGTCGGTCCCAGCCATTCCACGCCGGGGCGGCTGGCGGCGGACACGATTTCCTGGACTTCATTCCATTTATTTGTTTTATTCGTGGCAGAGCTGGCGGGAAGCGCTGTCGCAGGGGCGCCATGCAGGGGCGCTGCGCCAAGCTTCGCATGCAATCCCAACAGGCCAAGGGCAGTGCAGAGTTGCCGGCGGCGAAGATTGGGATGTAGGGCGTGATCGGGATGATCCCCATGCGATTCCCGAGGCGTCAACGTACGGTTAATACCGGTTACGGTCGGATCGGACATCGCGGATTCCCCAAAAATTATTTTATATTTCTGCAGAGCGAGAGCCGTTCGATTGTGCGTGAAATTAGCAGTTTCGTGTTTAAAACCTGCGCACAAATCGCATTAGTGTGTGTTTTCATCCGCCCTGTCGCGGAACCGAAAGCTTTGCATTCAATCTCAGTTTTTCAAGAGTGATGCCCGTATGCAATTAACAGGAGAGATCTGTGAATGAGCCACGCACAGGGCAAGCGCCCGCACCGCTGGAAAGAGATGAATTTCATCTCGAATTCCGGCGTTCCTTTTACGATCCCAGATTCGATGCCGTCAAGGAAGAGCTGGCCAAGGTAGAACAGATTGCATGGGAAAACTATAACGATGGACGCAAATCCCCGATCACGCAAAAGGCCGGGCCGGAATTCGCGGACCCCGATTACGATCTGTCGGTCGAATGGAAGGCGACGCGCGACAAGTTGATCGCAGCCGAAGCGCTGCAGAAAAATCCGGCAACCAAATCCCGCGTGTTGCTGATCTGCGGCTCCGCGCGCAACGATGGTAGTTGTCCGGGTGAAATATCCAAGACGTGGCGCCTGGCAAAAGAAGCGGCAGCTATACTCGCCGCCGCCGATATCGAAGTCGATCTGCTGGATTTGAGCGAGCTCATTTCAAGCTACGACAAACACATTCATCCATGCAAGGGGTGTGTCTCGACCGCCATGCCCTTATGCCATTGGCCATGCAGTTGCTACCCGAATCACGGTGAGCGCCAGACGAATGACTGGATGGCGGAGATCTATGAAAAATGGGTGGCGGCGCACGCGGTGATCATCATGACCCCGGTGTATTGGTATCAGACGCCGAGTGGTTTGAAACTGATGATCGATCGCCTGGTCTGCGCCGACGGCGGCAATCCGGACCCGACCACGACGCATGGCAAGCGCGCCAGGGAAGCCAAGGAACTGGAATTGAAGGGCTGG
This sequence comes from Herbaspirillum sp., assembly GCA_036500325.1. Lineage (GTDB taxonomy): Bacteria > Pseudomonadota > Gammaproteobacteria > Burkholderiales > Burkholderiaceae_D > Herbaspirillum. Next base: position 17,893 of record DASYCG010000010.1, read on the forward strand.
CCGTATCCCAAGCATCTGGCCGGCCGCGTGTATGGCTTGGTGGTGCATGGCGATGTAGCCGGCATCGAAGGCGTGCGGCGAGGCTTATCCGATTGGCTGGATTGGATGGGTCTGATCGATGCGGGTGCGATGTCGCGGCTGGACCGGTTTATCGGCTATTACGAATCGTATGCGGAGAGTCATGCGGTGCTGGACCGGGATGCGGCGGTGCAGGAAGAAGTGCGCAATGTGGCGCGCGCGGTTGCGGCGGCGATGGCGGATTTGCGGAGCGGGAAATTGTCGGTGCCGGATGCGGGACTTGAGCCGGCCCGGCCCAAGTGAATTCTATAGAATTCTAAAACCCGAGATAAGCCTGCTGCACAGCCGGATCGTTAATCAACAAATCGGCAGGGCCGTCGCGCACGATATTGCCGGTTTCCATCACATAGCCGTGATCCGCGCCGGACAAGGCCAACTGCACATCCTGCTCAACCAGCAGCACGGTGACGCCGTCGCGCTGGATGGCAGCCAACACTTCCATAAGCTGCTCCACCACGACCGGCGCCAATCCCAAACTCATTTCATCGACCATCATCAGCACCGGCGCAGCCATCAATGCACGCGCCATGGCGCACATCTGCTGCTCGCCGCCGGACATGCTGCCGGCCAACTGGCTGCGCCGCTCCGACAAGCGCGGAAACATGTTGTACATCTTATCCAGATCGCGCGCCACGGCCGCCTTATCGTTGCGCCGGTAACTGCCCATCAGCAAATTGTCCTGCACCGTCATGCGGTCGAACAGCTGGCGGCCCTCCGGCACTTGCACCAGACCGAGGCCGAAGACCTGATCCGACGTCAAACCGTTGAGTTCCCGGCCGTTCAATAAAATACTGCCGGTGCAAGGCAGCATGCGCGACAGTGTGCGCAGCAGCGTGGTCTTGCCGGCGCCGTTGCTGCCGACCAGCGCAACCATTTCGGCTGGAAAAATTTCCAGATCAATGCTGTTCAGCACCGGCATTTCGCCATAACCGGCGCCCAGATTCTGAATCTTCAGCAGAGGAGTGCGATCGTTCGCGCGGCTCATTATCGTTTCTTTCCCAGATAGGCTTGCACCACGATCGGATTCGACAGTACTTCATCCGGCGTGCCGTCGGCAATTTTTTCGCCGTGATGCAGCACCAGCAAACGATCCGACAGGCTTTTGATGGCTTTGATGACGTGCTCGATGACCAGGATGCTGATCCCCTGCGTACGCACCTTGTGAATGACATCGATGACTTCTTCGATTTCGACGTGGTTCAACCCCGCCATGACTTCATCGCATAAAAGTATCTTGGGCTGCATCGCCAAAGCCTTGGCCAATTCCAGCCGTTTGCGGCCGGGGCCACCCAGTTCGTCGGCACGCTGATCGATGAATTTGCCGAGACCGACAAAGTCCAGGCACTCGCGCGCCTGTTCCCGCGCCAGAGCCAGTTTGGCCTGGCCGCCGCCGCGCCCGAACAGCGCGCCCACGGCAACGTTATCCAATACCGACAGACCGGGAAACGGATGCATGATCTGAAAAGTGCGTCCGATGCCCAGATGCGCGCGGCGGAAAGCGGGCATGCCGGTGATCACTTTGTCCTGAAACAGAATCTCGCCCTGGCTCGGCGGCAAGGTGCCGCTGATCAGGCTGATCAAGGTGGTCTTGCCGGCGCCGTTAGGGCCGATCAAGCCGAGGATTTCGCCCGGCGCCAGCGTAAAGCTGACATCGTTGACGGCGATCAGACCCGCAAAGCGCCGGGTGACGTTGCGCACTTCCAGAATAGCGGTCATAGACGATGCGCCCGAATGTTTTCGATGAAATAGCGCCAGCCGCTTTTGCGGAAACGCCGCATCATATCGGCCAGCCCGCGCGGCATGATCACGACTGCGGCGACAATCACGATGCCGAAGAACAGGCCGGCGATGCTGGTGACTTCGCTCGACAGGAATTCCGAAATGGCCGACAGCGAAAGGGCGCCGACGATCGGTCCGAAGACGGTGCCGGGGCCGCCGAACACCGCCATGATGATCATTTTGACGTTGAGGCTGATATCGAAGGCGCTTTCCGGATCCAGAAAGGTAATCCAGTATGCATGAATGCCGCCGGCCAGCGCGCTGAAGATGCCGGAAAGCGTAAACGCGATCACTTTATACAGCGTGGTATTGACGCCCATGACGGCGGCGCCTTCCTCGTTCTCGCGGATCGCGATCAGGCCGAAACCGAAACGGCTGCGCGTCAGCCAGAAAATCGTCAGCGTCGCAATCACCAGCAGGCCCAGCGACAATTCATAGAACAGCGGATCGTTATTGAGCGGCGGCAGCACCAGGCCGATATTCTGGCCGGCCAGGCGCACGTTGGAAACGATAGCAGTCATGACTTGCGACAAGGCGAGGGTGGCGATCGCAAAATAATGCCCCTTCAGCCGCAGCACCGGAATCCCCAGCAGCACTGCAAACACAATTGCCAGCACCACGCCGAACACCAGGCCGACGCCGAACGGCAAATTCCATTGCACCATCGAGATCGCGACGCCGTAACTGCCCAATCCATAGAACACCGAATTGCCGAATGAGGCGTAGCCGGCATAGCCGCCGATGATGTTCCAGCCTTGCGCCAGCACCGCCAGCAACAGTGCGTTGATGCCGAACTGGATCAACACATCCGAGCCGTACCAGGGAACCCCGGCCAGCACCAGCAGCGCAACCGCCACCAAACCGATATGCCATGCCTTCATGCCGTTTTCCCCAACAGGCCGCCGGGCCGTACGATCAGGACCAGCGCGAGGATGCCGAAACTGGCCACGTCGGCGAAGGTTTGTCCGATATATAAAGTCGTCAGCGATTCGACGATGCCGAGGAACAGGCCGCCGACGATCACGCCCAGCGGATTATCCAGGCCGCCGATAATCGAGATCGCAAACGATTTGGCCGTCAGCGATGCGCCGATGTAAGGATTGATTTGCGAGACGGTTCCGTACAAGGTGCCGGCCGCGCCCGCCAAAGCAATCCCCAATGCGAAGGTCATCGCATAGAGATGGCGCGGTTCGACGCCGTAGAGCCGTGCCGCTACCAGATTTTGCGCAGTGGCGCGGATCGCGCGTCCGAGCCGGGTATGCAATAGAAACAGCCACATGCCGACCGTCAGCACGATCGCCACGCCGAATGCGGCCAGCCGCGCTACCGGAAACACCACGCTGCCGAGCACCAGGCTGTTGCCTGCATACGGCGGATTGATGGTCCGGAAATCGGCGGAAAACACCAGTTGTGCCATATATGTCAGCACCACTTCCAGCCCGAAGGTGATCAGCAAGGTATTGAACATCGGCGCCCGCACGATCAGATTGAGCAGGCCGCGTTGCAATGCATAGCCGAGCGCGAACATCACGACGGCGGTGATCGGCAAGCCCAGAAAGGGATCGATATGCAGATAGGTATAGAGATACCAGGAAGCGTAGGCGCCCAACATGATGAACGCGCCATGCGCCAGATTGACGATATTGAGCACGCCCCAGACCAGAGCCAGGCCCAGCGCCATGACAGCGTACAGACCTCCCTGGAGCGTGCCGTTGACGAGGATTTGCGCAAGCAGATTCATCCGGTCTCCCTGTCAGCGGAATTTATCTGGCGTTCCAGGCAGGCATCGGATATTTGGGTTGTTTGACGAATCCCTTCGCGCCGTAGATTTCGGCAAGGGTATCGCCTTGCACCTGGATCACGACCTGCGGCAATTCGATCTGTCCTTGCGCGTTGAATGCGATCGGGCCATACAGGCTGTCGAATTTAATCTTGGCCAGGGCATCGCGCACTTTTTGCGGATCGGCGCTGCCGGCATCTTCGATCGCCTTGACCAGTGCTTCCACATCGGCCACGCCGGAGGCGGCATGGTAATCCGGCGCATAGCCGAACTTGGTCTGGTATTCCTTGGCGAATTGAGCGGCATCGCCGAACCAGCGGTCTTTCAGTGTCGCGCTAGGCAGCCATGCGGTCATGCCGTAGGCATAATCGGCGTCCTTGCCGAGCGCCTTGCGGAAATCTTCGCTCGGTACGCCGACGGTGAACGAATACATTTTCGGGGCAACCGCCAGGCTCTTGGCCTGACGCACGAAATTCAGGATCTCCGTTTCATGGCCGGCTACCAGCACTACATCCACATTCAGGCTCTTGATCTGGGACAGCAGCGAATTGAAGTCGGTGGCATTGGTGCTGTAGCGCTCGTCCATCACGACGTTCAAACCGGATTTCTTCAGCATCGGCCGGGTGCCTTCCGCCACGGAGACATCGAAGGCATCGTCCGCGTACAGCAGCGCCACGGTTTTCGGCGCCGGTTTCAACAGCTTCAGCATGTCGACCGTGCTGCCGAAGTAATTGCTGGCAGGCGCCAGAGTGCCGAAAATGTATTTGAATTTACGTGCAAAAATCTGATCGGAAGCACCGCCGCCTTGCACCATCGGCACCTTGTATTTTTCCGAAACTGCCGAGTCTGCCAGTGCGAAGTTACTGGCGAATGGCCCCAGCAGCAGATTGACTTTGTCTTGCGATACCAGTTGCGTATATTGACGCACGCTCAAGTTGACATCCGATTGGTTGTCGTAGAGTTTGAGCGCTATTTTGTGCGATTGGCCGCCGATTTTTACACCGCCGGCCGCGTTGATTTTTTCGATCGCGAGTTGATAGGCATCGCGGTAATAGCGGCCGGTATTGGCAACCGGGCCGGTCAGTTGCACCGACGCGCCGAGCGTGATTTCCTGTGCCAAAGCTACACTTGCAGGGACTGCCAGGGCGAGCGTGGCGAGGAGGGCGGACAACAAACGTGAATGATTGAGTAACATGACGTATGCTTTCTTTTAATAGTTAGAATTCGCAAGCAGCAGGTGACGGTACCTCGGTTTATTTTTTCGCGAGGCCTGAATCTGTCCGTGAGCTTACTACGCGGATTAACTGAAAGCAAACATTCTTGTTCGAGATCAAAATGCAGTTGAAATAATTTCATGCCCCTTGCGATTGAGCACAAACTATGAACAGCAAAAATCGAAGCATCCAGATTTTCTTGCGCCGTCTGGGTGTTTTCATCTTGTGCGCGGGTCTTGTGACGGTTTGCTTCGTCTACTGGTCCGCGGAGGAAGCACAGCGCGTGAGCGGTTACAGCATCGTTGGCCATGACACCTATGCAATCATCGATATGGATTCCAAAGGCGACCGCCTGGAAGTGGAGCGCTACGGCGGCACCAGTGCGGTGATCGTACACAATTTCAATAGCTGGTTATCCGGCTTGTTTCATGGTAAACGATTGGCGTTCACTTTGGCGGTGATTTCGATCATGTTGGCGTATGTCTGTTTTTGGACAGCCAATGCAATGGAGGATGAACCGGAGGATCGGCCGCCTGGCTTACAACAAAGGAAACAAACAGAACAAGTAGAGCAACTAGAACAATTAGAACAAGTAGAGCAAGTAAAAAAACGGGCATAAGCCAATTCCTAATAGCGTCTGCCGAATTCACTGACGCGAGAAAGAATCCATTGAGACACTACACAAAAGAGAATTTTCAGCCTGCCGACAGCGTTGGCTTTTTACTGAGCAAGGCACGCAACGTCATCATGCGCGACATGGATGCGGCGCTGAAAGCAGTGGACATCACTGCGCAGCAAATGGGCATCATCATGTATGTCGGACGGGGTGTGGTGAACACGCCGTTTGAATTGAGCAAGCTGCTCGAAATCGATTCCGGCCTGATGACGCGCATGCTGGACAAATTGGAAAAGGCGGACTTTCTGGTGCGCACGCGCAGCGTCGAAGACCGCCGTATCGTGCATCTGCAACTGACTGAAAAAGGACTGCTCCTGACCAGGGAAATTCCGAAAATAGCGCCGGAAGTATTAAATGAAAGACTGAAAGATTTTTCGCAGGAAGAATTCAGGGAACTGCAAAGATTGCTGCAAAAATTCGTCAACACCTGACTGCGCAAGCGTCACATCGAGCGCCGTATTCATATAGCAATGGTTATGTAAATCCATTTGAAAAGTTATAGATTCTGATCTTGACGGCGAGGGCATACTTCAACGACACTTCTATATGATATGTAACGGTCATCGTCCGATAGAGACGAGACTGCTCAACCTGGTGGAGACAAAATTTTGAAGCAATGCACTAGCGCCCTTCGCGGGCTGGTACGGTTTGCACGCGCGCATGGCAGCAATTGCCTGGCACGCCTTGCGCTTATCCGCCTCACTTCCTGCAATATCAAATTCAAACACCTCTCCAGCGTCCGCCTACGCTGCCGTATCGGCATGTTCGGCAAAATCGATTTCATCAACCTCATCAGCACCCCGTTTTAAGTTGTCCCAAGCCGCTGCGTGCCGGTCGGTACGCGGCATCGCCAACACAGTCACGGAGAAGCATATGCAAGAAAAAGAATCTGGCCGACGCGGTTTTTTGAAAGGCGCCTTGGTTGCCGGCGCCGGCGCTGCCGCAGGGACGGTCGCGCTGGTGAGTTCCGCTGAAAACACCGTGCAGAGTACGGGCCTCAAGCCGGCCTCGGCGCCCGGACCGTCTTCTTCCATGATCGCGGCCGAAACCATGGGTTCGGCCGCGGGCGGTGCTGACGCGCCGGCAGAAGCCGGCGCCCACGTCCCCAATCCGGGTTCCGATTTTATCGTCGATGTGCTGCGGGCTGCGGACATCGAATACGTTGCGATCATGACGTCATCGGCATTGCGCGGATTGCAGGAATCGATCGTCAATTACGGCGGCAATAAAGCGCCTGAACTGATCATCTGCTGTCACGAAGAAGCGGCGGCCGGCATGGCGCATGGCTACGCCAAGATGGCCGGCAAGCCGATGGCCTGCATGGTGCATGCGGTTGTCGGCCTGCAACATGCTTCGATGGGAATCTATAACGCCTGGTGCGACCGCGTGCCGCTGATGATTCTGTGCGGCAATACGGCCGATGCCACCAAGCGCATGCCGGGCGTCGAGTGGACGCATACCGCCGTCGACATGGGTGCGCCGGTGCGCGATATGGTCAAGTGGGACGATGCGCCGGGATCGCTGCAGAACTTCGCCGAATCCTTCATGCGCGCCAGAGCGCTGGCCACTACGCCGCCGATGGAACCGGTGCTGATCGTGACCGATACCGAGCTGCAGGAAAATCCTATCGAAGATCGCAAGGCCTTGAAGATTCCGAAGCGCGTCCAAGTCATGCCGCCGGAAGGCGATCCGGCATCGGTGGCGCGCGTGGCCAAGGCCATGCTGGAAGCCAAGAATCCGGTGATCGTGGTCGATCGCGCGGTGCATAACCAGGAAGGCGTCGACTTGCTGGTGCAACTGGCCGAAAGCCTGAACGCACCAGTCATCGATTTATACGGCCGGATGAATTTCCCGACCAATCATTATCTGCAGCACTCGGGCCGCAAGGCGGCACTGCTCAAAGAGGCCGATGTGATTCTGGCGCTGGAAGTCGGCGATGTATGGGGGTTGCTCAACCGCGTCTCGGATGTGCCCGGCCGGCCAACGGTGCGCACGGCCAAGGCCGATGTGCAATTGCTGGCGATCAGCTCCGGTTACATGTATCAAAAATCGGCCTATGGCGATGTGCAGCGCTATCTGGCCGCGGATGTGACGATCGCAGCCGATGCCCAAGCTACCTTGCCGTCGTTGATCGAAGCGATCAAACGCGCCGGCGGCGGCCCGGGAAATGCAGCGGTCGCCGCCCGCAGAAAACCGATGACCGATGCCTTCCTGACGATGCGCAACGGCGCCCGCAAGCGCGCCATGGCCGGTTGGGATTCAAGCCCGATCAGCACCGCCCGTTTGTGCCAGGAGATTTGGGCGCAGATCAAGGACGAAAAGAAATGGGCGCTGGTTTCGCAGCCGCAATTCGAAAGCTACTGGCCGCAGCAGTTGTGGGATTTCACCGAGTATAAGCAGTTCATGGGCGGTTCCGGCGGCTACGGCGTCGGCTACGGCTTGCCGGCATCGGCCGGCGCAGCGCTGGCCTGCAAGGGCGAAGGCCGTCTGGCCATCAACATTCAGCCTGACGGCGATCTGATGATGGTGCCTTCGGTGCTGTGGACGCTGGCGCATCACAAGATTCCGATGCTGACCATCATGCATAACAACCGCGCCTGGCATCAGGAGGCGATGCACCTCCAGCGCATGGGCATGCGGCGCGACCGCGACCCGCTGACATGGCGGGTGGGGACCAGGATCGAAGCGCCGCACGTCGATTACGCCACTGTCGCCAAGGGCATGGGCATGTGGGCGGAAGGACCGATTTCAGACCCGGCTTTGTTGGGGCCCGCAATTGCCCGCGCCTTGGCCGTCGTCAAAAGCGGCTTGCCGGCCTTGCTCGATGTCGTCACTCAACCTCGCTAGGGAGCGTTATGAAACTGCTTATGAACATATTTAAGGCGGTGGCACTCGAAACAGTCGGCGCCATGCTCGCATTCGGTGCTTTGATTGCAGCCGCGCCGGCGATGGCGCAATCGGATAAGCCTGCGCCGCCGGCGTCGGCCCAAGTCCGGCACGGCCAGGAGTTATGGGAAAAAAATGGCTGCTATTTATGCCACGGCACGGTCGGACAGGGCGGTGTCGGTCCGGCGGTAGCGGTCGATCTGATTCCTTACGTGGCGCTGTCGGTCTATGTGCGCAATCCGACCGGCGAGATGCCGCCGTTTTCCGAGAAGGTTTTGAGCGATGCCGATCTGAAAGATATTTACGCTTACATGAGCGCGCAACCGGCGCCGAAGTCGCCTGACAGTACGCCTTTGCTGCCGAAACCTGTGGTGCCCGGCGCCAGATAAAACGTAGATATGCGCAAATGGCTGACTTCATCTGGCGGAGAGTAAATATGAACATGAACCGGTCGAACGCATTGATAAAGTGCCTGGCGAAGTGGCTTACTCCTCAGCGCCGGCGCCGGCGGCTGCTGCAGGCGCTGACTATTTTGATCATCGGCCTGCCGACGCTGACGCAAGTGCACGCGCAAGCCAAGGATGCGTCGCTGGCGATGTACGACGGACCCGATCGGGCCCAGAAAATCCTGGCGGCGGCCAAGGCTGAAGGTGCGCTCACCTTGTATACCACCTTGGCCGCCAGCAATTTGCGCACCCTGATCGGTCCGTTCGAAAAGAAGTACGGCATCAAGGTCACCATCTGGCGCGCGCCCACGGAAAAGGTATTGCAACGGACCTTGACCGAGGCGGACGCCGGGCGTTACGAGGTCGATGCAATTCATTTCGGTTCGCCGCAACTGGAAGCGCTGCATAGGGAAAACATCCTGCAACAAGTGAAATCGCCCGTATTCGGCCAACTGATAGCCGGAGCGGCGCCGGCGCATCACGAATGGACTGCGACCATTTTGCAGCTCTATGTCCAAGCCTACAACACAACCAAAGTCAAAAAGGAAGATCTGCCCAAGACTTATCAAGATCTGGCCGATCCTAAATGGAAGGGCAAGCTGAGCATCGAAAGCGGCGCCTGGCCATGGTTCGCGACGCTGGTGCAGGACATGGGCGAAGAAAAAGGCTTGAAACTGTTCCGCGACATCGTGGCTACTAACGGCATGTCGTCGCGCCAGGGCGAATCGCTGCTGACCAACCTGGTTTCGGCCGGCGAAATACCGCTGGTGCTGACGGTTTACCACCACATGCCGGAAGTGGCGAAAAGCAAGGGCGCGCCGATCGAATGGTTCGCTCTGAAACCAACGATTGCCCGTGCCAACGGCATCGGCATCGCACGCCACGCGCCGCATCCGAACGCGGCATTGCTGTTCTACGACTATATGTTGGCGGCCGACGGCGCACAAAAAGTGTTTTCATCGCTCGGTTATGTACCGACCAACAGCAAGTTGCCGTCCACGCTGCCGGCGGATATGCGCATCACACTGGTAGACCCGGTGGTGGTGCTGGATCAGGTGGATAAATGGAGCAAGCTGTTCGACGACACCCTGATCAAGCAGCAGTGAAGGAAGCGCTGAGCAGTAATTGAAAAACGAAGCAATTTGTAAATATCAACAAGGAACGGCATGACAAGCGAATCGGGCAAGACGACTACATCAACTCCATCAACGACATCAACCGGCGCCGGCGCCATTCCAGCCGGCCGCAAGACCGCCCGCCGCTACGGCTCCGACTTCATCGTCGACATCCTGCAGCAATACGGCATTCCCTTCGCGGCCTTCAATCCGGGCGCCTCCTTTCGCGGCATCCACGATTCGCTGGTCAATTACCTGGGCAACC
>DASYCG010000011.1:0-34508 GCA_036500325.1 Herbaspirillum sp.
CAGCGCGCCCTGGATGGGCTCTACACAATGATTGGCGAGGAAGAAAAAGCAATCAGAGCCGATCCGATAGGAACCGGCAGCGCAATCCTGGGCAAGGTATTTGGCGCGACAAAATAAAATGCGAAACTCACCAAATCCAAAACATCAACAACCAGGCATAAGCAATCAACGCTAAAGCGCCTAGCACCGGGACCATCGCCAGCAAGCGTCGACCGACGCTCTCGGCATGGCGCCCGGTAATATTCCAGGCCAGCCACACACTCCAAAGCATTGCACCGATCAACATGAAAGCACGTACATCGCTAGCCCAGGATACAGGCCAGCGCTCGCCTCGCAGAAGTGAAATTGTCGTCGCAGACAAGCCGAGAAAAACACCGCATCCGGCCACGGGGATGATCGACTGCACCAAATGATTGAAGCGTGAAGTCTGCCATGCGCCAAGTACGCGGTTGCTCAATGCAAACAATAGGGTCAGTGCAGTCCCCAGCACCAGACCGGTAGTAACGATATAAGCCACGACCAGCGTACCGTCGAGCCAACTGAACACATCGCTTTGCGCTGGGTAATTGGTAAAAATAAACCAGGGGGCATTCGTCGCAAAAGGCCACATGATGTCGCGGTCGATCAGCCAGGTCGCCAGCGCCTGCTTGATGGTGACAAACCACGGGCTGGCGCTCCAGTGAAACGCACCGATTGCAATGCCGAGCAGGCCATACAGCGTCAGTGCGCTTTCCCAGAGATTATTATGGGTTTTGCCGAGATCGACGATTTCCTGCTTTGGCGGCCGCCAGCTCAGCGACACGGCATCCCGATGACTACTGCAGCGCCCGCACATATGGCAATCGGAAGCGCCTTTCATCTTGCGCAGAGGCACCAATGGCGCGCAATTGATAGGGATCACCTTGGTCTTGTAGGAATGCCGCCAGGCATCCTCATTGACCTTGTAATGCAGCGGCGCCAACTTTGCCAGCAAGCCGAATACCCCATTGACCGGGCACATGTATTTGCACCAGACGCGCTTTTCGCGGCCGTACAGCAAACCGATGATAATGGCGCCGACGGTCGAGCCGCCCAGCACCAGCATCACAGCCTTCGGATACTGATAAACGCTGATCATCTGACCGTAAATGGTCGTGACGGCAAATGCCACAAACGGCCAGCCGCCCCAGCGCAGCCAATGCGGAATGGCTCGATTGATGCCATATTTACTGGCAAATTCCGTCAGTGCGCCTTCAGGACACAGCACGCCGCACCAGACCCGGCCCAGCGCAACCATGCTTAACAATACGAATGGCCACCAGATGCCCCAGAAGGCGAACTGCGCGGCCAATGTCATGTTGCTCCAAAGATGCGCGGTTTCATCCGGCAGCGGCAGGAATACCGGAACGATCAGCAAAATGCCGTAGACCAGAACAATGCACCATTGCAGATTGCGGATCCAGCCGGCGTTGCGACGCATCCAGTCGCCGGCGCGCGCGAGCGGCGTCGGAGTTGTTACAGTCATGACGTCGGATGAAGCCTGATTGATCATGGTGTGTTGGTTGTTGTTGAACGATTGACCTGCCGCGCCTGCGGTGCGCGAGGACGACGCAGCGCCATGTAAATGAATAACCAATAGGCAATGTAGATAATCACGCTCATCAATGCCGGTTGTGCCCGATAACCGGTCAGCATGGCCACCAGTCCGCCGAGGGTGGATGTGTCATCCAGCAGCCATGTGCTGTTCCAGACCGGCGCGGTCAATGTCGATGTGAAATCGGCATTGGTCAGCCAATCGATATTTTCGACCAGCACGTCGATCAGCTTTTCCAGGCCGGTCAGCAGCAGGCCGGCAGCCAGGAACAAGAGAAGGATCTCCGTCACATGGAAAAAACGCCGCCAGGAAAAAATCTTGCCGCCCAGTTGCAATACATAAAACGTCAGGAAAGCCAGAGCCAGGCCGAGCACAGCAGCCAGCATTAGTGCGCCGCTGCTTTCACCTTGCTGGCTGAGCCCGATCCCGTATAGAAATACGGCGGTTTCACTGCCTTCGCGCGCGATTGCCAGGGCCGTCAGAAGAAATACGCCCCACCAGCGGCCGGTAGCGACATTGTTTTCAAGAGAGGTTTCCAGATCGGACTTGAGCGTGCGGCCATGCTTGCGCATCCAGAACACCATTTGCACGATCAGCACAGCCGCAATCAATACCATCGCGATCTGAAAATAGGTTTGCGCATTACCGGACAGGAATTCGCTGAAACCAACCAGGGCAGCGCCCAGCCCGACGGCCAGCAGAATACCGAAGGCGACGCCGCTCCATAAATACGGCAGTCCGCTGCGCGCAGCCTGACCGCCGTTTTTCAGCCAAGTATATAAAATGCCGACGACCAGCAGTGCTTCCACGCTTTCACGCCAGACGATGAATAAAACCTGACCCATTACTTGCTCCTAATACTATTCAGTTCGCTCTGCAGTTCGCTCCGCAGTTCGTTCTTCAATTCAGATATCGGACAAAATGCCGATCAAATACCAAACGATTTACTTGGCAACGATGACGCCCTGTGCAGTATCCATATGAAAATCGTCGAAGAATTTGTATTCTCCCGGCTGCATCGGCGCGATCACCACAAACGAAGAGGCACCTGGCGCCAGAACTTTTTCCTTGCGCAATTGCACGCTTTCAAATTCGACCGGCGTTTTGCCCGTGTTATGAACTTCGATCTTGATTTTTCGGCCGGCCGGCACTTCGATGCGGGCCGGATTCAATTTGCCGTCGTTGAGTTCAAGCTGGAAAGTGAGTAAATCGGACGCGTACGACACTGTATTCAAGACCAGCAGCGCGCATCCGATGACTATTTGCTTTTTGCGAGAAGGCATAACGATTAATAGCCGCCTTTTTTGCCGATGCCGGCGAACGTAAAGTCGTAACTGGCTTCAAACGGCTTCCACCATTCCTTGACGCCGGTTTCTTTATCGACGTGACGGCCGAAGTGCGCGTGTTCATTGGCGGATGGTGGGGAAATGGTCATCTTCAAAGTGTATTTGCCTGGGCCGTCCAGTTTGACGTTATCACCGTAGTGGGGGCCGTCGCTGGCAACCATCGGCATCATTTCGCCGCTGATTACCTTGGCGGAGCCGGCTTTCTTCAGTTCGAATTTAATGACCAGATTGGGAATCCAGTCGCCCTCGGCGAAGCCGTTGGGATTGTTGGCGATGGAGTGGATGTCGGCTTCCAGGTGGATATCGGATTCCGATGCTTTGCGCATCATGCCTTCCGGTTCCATGGTGATCGGCTGTAGATAGACGGCTGCGACCTCCAGGCCGGTGCCGGCTGGCTTTTGCGGCTTTCCGATGGGATATTCGGCGGCTTGAGCAGCACCGATAGCGCTAATGGAAAGGATGGTCGCCAAACTAATTTTTTTCAGACTGATCACTGAATACACTCCAAATGATAATGATTGTTATTAATTATAAATCATTTATTATGCGTTCGTGATGATTAAGTGAAATGATTCGCAATAAAAAAAGCCCGGTGTTAACCGGGCTTTTTTGAGGGCGCCAAAGGGTTGCAGGCCTGTTTAGCGCCCGCGCCCACCTGAGCGCCGGGGTGCCGCAGGACGTGCCGCGGTACCGCCGCCAAAGGCTTTTGCCGGCCCTGCGTTAGGGCGCGCGGCAGGCGCGCCGCGGCCTTGGCCCTGACCGCCACCGCCACCGCCCGAGCGGCCCGGTTGGTGACGGCCGCCGCCGCCGCCGCCGCTGCGCAACTGGATCGGTTGCGGACGGGCGTTTGGATCCGGTTCGAAACCGGCAATGACTTCGCGCGGCAATTCGCGCTTGATCAGTTTTTCGATGTCTTTCAGCATGTCTTTTTCGTCGACGCAGACCAGTGAAATCGCTTCGCCGGTAGCGCCGGCACGGCCGGTACGGCCGATTCTATGGACATAATCTTCCGGAATGTTCGGCAGGTCATAGTTGACAACGTGCGGCAATTGATCGATATCGATCCCGCGCGCCGCAATGTCGGTAGCGACCAATACCTGCAGGCTGCCTTCCTTGAATTCCGACAAGGCGCGGGTGCGCGCCGATTGGCTCTTGTTGCCATGGATCGCCATGCCGCTGATACCGTCTTTTTCCAGTTGCTCCACCAGCTTGTTGGCGCCGTGTTTGGTACGGGTAAAAACCAGTACCTGGGACCAATTGTTGGTCTTGATCAGATGCGCCAGCAGTGGATGTTTTTTGTCGCGATCGACCGGATGAATTTTCTGGGCGATGATTTCAACCGTCGAATTGCGGCGCGCCACTTCGATCATGGCCGGTGCGTTCAGCAGGCCGTCGGCGAGCGCCTTGATTTCGTCCGAGAAGGTAGCCGAAAACAACAGGTTCTGACGCTTTTTCGGCAGCACGGCCAATACTTTACGGATATCGCGGATGAAACCCATATCCAGCATGCGGTCGGCTTCATCGAGAATCAGGATCTCGACATGGCGCAGATCGACGGTGCCTTGTTGCATGTGATCGAGCAGGCGGCCGGGTGTTGCGACCAAGGTGTCGATACCATTTTTGAGCAGTTTGATCTGCGGATTGATGCCGACGCCGCCGAAGATGACGGTTGAGGTCAATTTCAGATATTTGCCGTAGGTGCGAACGCTTTCCTCGACTTGTGCCGCCAGTTCGCGGGTCGGTGTCAGGATCAGTGCGCGGATGGGCGTATGGCCGTTGATCTTGGCGGCCACGACGGTAGACAATCGTTGCAAGAGCGGCAAGGTAAAGCCGGCAGTTTTGCCGGTGCCGGTCTGAGCGCCTGCCAGCAGATCGCCGCCGGCCAGCACGGCAGGAATTGCCTGTGCCTGAATCGGCGTAGGGGAGGTATAGCCTTGTTCGGTTACGGCGCGAACGATTTCATCGGACAAGCCGAGTGCGGAAAATGACATGAAAACTCAATAGAGAAATATCGGCCTGTCGCCGGAAACGGCGCCAGTCGCAGGCAAACGAGGGTTGGAAGGTCGGAAGACAGCGGCATTTGACTGGTGAATTTGCCGCACGGGCGAAGTATAGCAGCGTATGGGGCAGTTGGTGCATTGCGGAAATGCATCTTGCTAAAATATTGTGGCCGCTTTAATGGCGGCTCTGCTCGTTGAGAAATGCCAGCACATGCGGTATCACCATATCGCTGCGCATCATGCCGGCAAAGTGTCCCAGGCCCGGCAGCGACACAAAGCGGCTGTCGGGCAGTGCTGCGGCGCAGCGTTGCACCGCAGCGTGACGGGCGTCCGCATCGCCGCAATAGAGCAGGCACGGAACTTCGATGGCGGGCAGAATGTGATCCATCGCGGGGCGTTTGCGTTTTGCCGCGGCGCTCAGCGCCCACAGGTCGTTACTCAGCACCGCAGTTTTGACTTCATCCGACAAGCGTTCGCTGACGGCGGACTCCAATGCCGCGATGAAGGCGTCCGGATTGCCGCCGTCCACCCCCGCGAATACTTCCCAACTACGATCCAGATAAGGATGCGCCGCACCGATGATCAGGGACTGCAGCCGATGCTGTACTCGCCGTGCCAGCCCATAGGCAACCAGCCCGCCCATCGAGTAACCGAAAAAATGCGTACGTTCGATTTGCAGTTCGTCCAGGATCGCCAGCACGTCGTCGATACGTTCGCTCATCGAATAGGCGCGGTAATCGTGCGGCTTGCCGCTCAAGCCGTGTCCGCGCGCATCCGGCATGATCAAGCGATAATGCGAGCTGAGTTGCTGCACAAAACCGAAATGCCGCCAGATAGCCCAACTGCCGGCAAAACCGTGATGCAGCACCAGCGGCGGCCCTTCGCCGGTAACCTGGTAGTGCAGGCGGACGCCGTCGCGTATCAGAAATGGCATGACAATAAGACGTATCGAGAAAGTTGAAGTCGAAAGCCGGGGGCGCGTATTGAATCGTAATTAGGATCGTAATGATTGCGTCGTCGTTATTTGGCCGAAGGCGTGTTGGCGAACGGCGAAAGCAGCGCCACGGTCTGGGCGAATATCTTCGGACTGCCGGCAATCACTGCGCCATTGTGCAGATAATCGCCATCGCCGTTGAAATTACCGATGATGCCGCCTGCTTCGCTGACCAGCAGGGAACCGGCTGCGATATCCCACGGTTTCAGGCCTTTTTCAAAGAAGCCGTCCAGACGGCCGGCAGCGACGTAAGCCAGATCCAGCGCAGCCGCTCCCGGCCGGCGCAGGCCGGCGCAGCGTGTGGTCATGATGCGGAACATGTCGATGTATTGCTCCAATGCTGCCGCGTCTGCGGTGCCTGCTTCGCTGCGGAACGGGAAGCCGGTGCCTATCAATGCATCGGCGATTCTGTCGCGCTTGCCGACGCGAATGCGTTTTTCATTCAGATAGGCGCCGGCGCCTTTGGTGGCGGTAAACAAGTCGTTGCGGGTAGGGTCGTACACCACGGCCTGGGTAATTTGACCGCGCTGTTGCAGCGCGATGGAAACGCAATACTGCGGGAAACCGTGGATGAAATTGGTGGTGCCGTCGAGTGGATCGATGATCCAGATATTTTCGTTTTCGTTTTTATTTTGATCGTGCAGATTACTTGATGCGCCGGATTCTTCCGCCAGCACGGCATGGCCCGGATAAGCGCTCAGCAATACCTCAATAATGGCTTGCTCCGCTGCCCGGTCGATTTCCGTGACGAAATCGTTGTGTTGTTTTTTTTCGATTTTGAGCAGATCGAGGTCGAATGAGCCCCGATTGATGACAGTAGCGCCGCGGCGCGCGGCTTTAATTGCCGTATTGAGCATTGGATGCATAGTTATTCCGAACGGTTCCGTTAAAATGGCGCTGCATGCCGTTCCTGGCCCGACGCCGATGAAGACGCCGGTGCAGGCGAAAGACGGGCGAAATCAGGCAGAACGTACACAAACACCAAAGATGAATTAATGAGCGATGCGGTATTTACAGACCGCGTAATGCCGCTATTTTAAATGAACCAGCCCCAAAACCTCCATTCTCTCGATAATTCTCTTTTCCGGCGCCTGCGCTTCGTGCTGGTTGATACCAGCAGCTCCGGCAATATAGGGGCCGCGGCGCGCGCGCTGAAAAACATGGGTTTCTCGGATATGGTGCTGGTCAAACCGCGTTTTGCCGACGCTTTGCAGCAGGATCAGGCGATCGCTTTTGCCAGCGGTGCGCAAGATGTCCTGCAAGCCACGCGCATCGTGGAGACGATCGATGAGGCGCTCGAAGGTTGCAATTATGCTGCGGCCGTCAGCGCCCGCCTGCGTGAATTTTCGCCGCCGGTCGTTGCGCCGCGCAAGCTGGCCTTGCAACTGGCTGCGGACACCGATCTGCGCGCGGCCTTGGTATTCGGCAGTGAGCGCTACGGCTTGCCGAACGCCATTGTCGAAAAATGCAATGTATTGATCAATATTCCGGCCGACCCGGATTATTCATCGCTTAATTTGGCGCAGGCGATACAGGTGTTGTCCTATGAATGCCGTTTGGCGGCGCTGCCGGATGGACTGGACGAACGCCAGGGGCTGGATCAGCAGGGCAGCGTTATCGGATTTCAGGGCGAGGCCGCCAGCCTGGCGCAGATCGACGGGATGTTTGCGCATCTGGAGCAGGCGCTGACGGCGATTGATTTTTTGAGCCCGGATAATCCGCGTAAATTGATGCCGCGGCTCAAGCGCCTGTTTTCGCGGACACAGCTGGAAACGGAAGAAGTGAATATTCTGCGCGGTATCGCCAGACAAATCCTGGCAACCAGGAAGCGCTGATTAAACGTAGCCAACGGCCTAATCTACGGATTGCGATGCTCACCGTACTTTCGTACGGCTCCGCTTCTCATCCATAGCTTGAGCCCTCAGCTACACTTACTCAGCAATTCCTGGCCTCATAAGGGACTCCATAATTTATTGCCGCGTGCTAGGCGCCGGAATAGTCGTTTCCGCCGGGGCATCGCTGACGAACAACTGCGCGCAATCGACTTTGTCGAAGTCGTATGCTTCGCCGCAGAAATCGCAATGGACTGCCAGATGGCCAAGTTCATCCAGAGCGGAATCGATTTCCTCGCGGCCCAATATCTTGAGCATGTTGCCGACTTTTTCCCGCGTGCAGGAACAATGAAATTGCGGATGCCGAGGCGGGAAGACGCGAATTGTCTCTTCCCAGAACAGCCGTTGCATCAGCGTTTCGATATTCGTGCTGAGCAATTCCTTCGTCTGGAGCGTGGAACCGAGCATGGACAAGCGGTTCCATGTTTCGAGGTCGTCCGCCGGTGCATCGATACCGCCCTCGGTCGGTAATTTCTGCAGCAGCAGGCCGCGCGCCACTTCGCCGTCCGCAGCCAGCCAGAGCTTGGTGTCGAGTTGCTCGGAGCGGTGCATATAATTTTCGATGACCGTTGCCACGCTGTCGCCATCCAGCGGCACGATGCCCTGATAGGCCTGTTGGCCGGGCATTTTATCCTTTGGATCGAGCACGATCGCGAAGCGGCCGTTGCCTTCGACATTGACCAGTTGCTGCAGATTCGCGCCGTCGACAATTTCCGCGCCTTCAACCATCTTGGCCGTGGCGCGCAAACGCAGATCGGAATCGCATTCGACCACTAACAGCCGCACCGGCCCGTCACCATGAATTTGCATTACGATGACGCCGTTGAATTTGAGGTTGGCAGACAGTAAAGCGGCAGCCGACAACATTTCGCCCAGCAATGTCTTCACTGCTGCGGGATAGTCGCTGCGGGCCTGAACCTGCTGCCAGGTTGCGGAAATTTCGACGAATTCGCCGCGCACGGGCGCGTTTTCGACCATGAATTTTTGCAGTGTATCTGCGGTGCCGCCGATGTTGGCTGCCTCTGTCGTATTCGATGGATTATTCATCATGCGATTTTCTTTAAACTGGTTTTAAATAACGGTATCTTGGCGACGTAGCCATCGACCGTAGCTTGCATCTTTGCGATATCTTCCGGCGACAAGGTGCGGACGACTTTTGCCGGCGATCCCAAAATCAGTGAGTTATCCGGAAACCGCTTGCCCTCGGTCACCAGGGCGCCGGCGCCGACCAGACAGTTTTTGCCGATAACGGCGCCGTTCAACACCACGGCCTGAATCCCGATCAATGCGCCTTCTTCCACAGTGCAACCGTGCAACATGGCCTGATGCCCGACGGTGACATTGCTGCCGAGCGTCAGCGGATAGCCCGGATCGGCATGCAGCATGGCGCCGTCCTGTACGTTGCTGTTGGCGCCGATAGTGATCTGATCGTTGTCGCCACGCACGGTGGCATTGAACCAGACACTGGCATTGGCCTCGATGCGGACCTGCCCGATCACATCGGCGGAATCGGCGACGTAGGCAGAAGCGTCGACGACGGGGGTGTGCTGCTCAAATTGATAAAGGGCCATTAATTTACCTATCTGGGGGTAACAATGTGGAAAACAACGCCGGAAATCGCGTGATCGGACATTTTACCGCTGTGCCGGCAGCTGCGCGGATTTGCCGGTGAATGTGCAGCATTTGAGCGATGTCTGCGCTGTATCTGAAACGGTTTCTTGAGCCGGGTCTGAACTTCTGCGATTCAAGATTGCCATATGGGGGTACTTATCATTCTTAACAGGGAGTAAAATGAAAACATGTAAATCAGTCATTGCCATGCTGACAATCGGTGCATTGATGTTGTCGGTAGCGGCCTGCAAGCCGGAACCTGGCCCTGCTGAAAAAGCCGGTCAGAAAATCGATGAAGCTTTGGGTACTGCGCCGAAAGACAAGACCTTGGGCGAGCGTGCCGGGGAAAAAGTCGAAAAAGCCGGCGAGGATATCCAGGACGCTTCCAAGAAGTAAGTCGAATCAGGCCGGGCAAAATCGGACGAATTCAATTATATCGAGCGCTGTTGTCCTGGAAAATGCTGCAAGCCCGCTGCCGGAGAGGTCAGCGGGCTTTTTTCATTACTGGCCTTATTGATTTCTTCAATCACGCGGGCCTGGATATCCGGCGAAAATGCCAGCGCAACATGGCCGATGGCATCGACGGCAATGTTGCGCGCATGCGGCAGATGCGACGATCGTTGCGGCGAGACGATGTTGTCGTGATGCGAATAGATGGAGACGATTAATGAACGTAATTGTTTGTCTTCGGATGCTTCCAACTGATGCAGCCAGCGGCTGTCCAGGCCTTCTTCGGCACGGCCGACCCAGTTCATTTCGCCGCAGTTGATGCCGATGCCGAAATTGGCCAGCGTGGTGCCGTGATGCGGGGTGCCCAATGTAACGATTTTGCTGATGCCGGCGCCGCCGATGTCGCGCAGATAAGCGCGCGCCGCCAGTCCGCCCATGCTGTGTGCGACGATGACAATTTTGTCGCTGCCGGTCTCGGCCCGTACCCGTTGGACGGCGGTTTCTATCAGCGAGACATAACTGTCGATGCTGCTCAGGACAGGTTCCATATCGAGCGCGTAATGCGTAATGCGCGCTTTTTGCAGCGCCTGGCTCATCCAGTGCCAGTAACCGCTGTTGCAGCCATAGCCGTGAATCAATAAAACCGGCAATGCGGTGGTATCGGAAAATGTGTGTTTGTCGAATTGCCGGAACGGCAGGCCGACCGATGAACAAAGCAGGGATGCGCAGAATTCCTGGGCGAAAAGGGCGCAATTCTCCAGCGGTTCCAGACGCCTGGTATGGCTGCCGCCGCCTTCATAGGGCAGGCTGAGCATGAATGTATTGGCAGTGATAATGGCGCGTACCAGGACCACCACTGCAGTGGCGATCAGCAACGAAAGCAGCCAGTTATCGGTGAGCCAGAATTTCTGGATGGCGACAAACAGCGCAGCGATGATACCGAGCTGGACCAGTAGAACTGTTTTTGCGATGCGAGCAATCATAAGAAAATGATTGTACTTGAGTGTCACGGGCCTAGTGTTACAAGCGCGTGATAAAAACTAAAGAGCACAAAAGAGCAATAAAGACCCCGAAAGACCGCAAAGCACGGGAAACGCGGGAGCGTCAGTTCAGGCTGATGATCCGGGTGCCTGCAAGCCGGTCATGCAGAAACTGGCGCTGCGGATCCAGATAGATGGCCGACATCCAGAGCACAAAGTTAAGCGCGGGAATCACTACCAGCAACCATGCCTGGGCATGCACTAGCCATGCGAGCGCAAGGCCGGGAATGAACCAGAGCCATGCGAGCAGAAACCGCGCCACTGCACGCCACATCCCGATGGGGCCGCCGTCGCGGGTGACCAGCCGGATGCGCCAGGTTTTCATCGCCAGCGTCTGGCCGCCATGGGTCCAGAACCAGACGAAGTAGCAAGTCAGCACAACGAATAGCCAAAGTTCAAGGCCGTGCCGTAAATAGATCGCGCTGCGTTGCTGCAGCAACGTGGAAAATAACCACGCAGAAATGAACAGCACGCCAAATAACAGCATGGCTTCGTACAACATGCTGAACAGACGGCGCTTGAGTGGAGCGTTGTCGAAAGTATCGACCTTGATATCGGACATGCGTTTGTTTTATTTATTTTGGTTGAGTTGCCGCAGCGGCAGGCGCCGCAACCGGTGGAGCCGCGGGTGATGCAGGTGCAGCAGTTGCGCTAGGCGCCGCAGGCGAGGCCGATGGCGCAGCCGGTGCAGTTGGCGCAGGAAGCACTGCCGGCGAGGTCACGGTACCGAGCGTTGCGACCGGCGCTTTTGCCGGAGCGATCGGCAACAGCGCCTTCGATCTGGTTCTTGCGCGCGAGACTGCGGTGGGCGGCACCGGCGGCAGTTTTTGCTTCGCCAGTTGTTCTTTTTGCTCATCGCTGAGTTGCAGGTATTGCTGCCATTGCACCGATTTTTGATCGGCATCCAGTTTTTTGGTACTGGCGTAATTTTGCCTTACGGAGCGACGCTCTTCAGGGGTTAATTTAACCCAATCGCGCATACGGGTCTGGATACGGGCCTGTTCCGCCGGACTCATGCGGGCATAGCGATTGCCGATGGCGATCCATTTTTCCTTGCGCAGCCTGTCCATGGTGTCCCATTCGCCTGCCAGCGGAACCAGAGCCAATTGCTGCGCCGTGGTCAAGGCCTGCCAGCTCGGTCCATTTCCTGCGACGGGTTTTTTGGGCAGCATGGCCGGTGCTGTCGGTGCGGTTGAAGAAACCGGGGGCTTGCGTTCATCCGTCGGGGCTGCAGCGCCGCAGTGCTGACATATCAAGGCGCCGCCGATAATCAGCAGGCTACCTAATAAGCCGCCGGCGTAAGCCAGTTTGAAACGGATGCTCGGCATGAATTTATTGATCCTGTTTTGCTAAATAGGCTTTGAATCCGTGATCCAGATAAGCAGAAATAGGCAGTTCGTCGGCAAGAATGGCACTGTCTATATCCGCCAATTCATCGATCCGGTTACGTTCTTCGGTTTGGTACATGCCGACAAACAGCACGATGCCGAGCAGAATCGGCAGGGCGACACCGAGCCGGCCGAGCCAGGCAAACCACTTGCGGTCGCTCGACGGAAACGGCATTGTTCCACCGCCGGCCCCGCTCCCGCCAAGGCGCGGAGCGTATTGTATTTGTGTCAATGGCGCAGACGGTTTTTTGCGGGATATCGCCAGCGCGCGGGCAGCAGCCAGGCGCTGCGTGGTCGATTCGGGCAGCTTGTCCAGATTACGGTCAAGCGCATGCCGTACCTTATAGGCAAATTGCGTATCCCTCGTTTCCCATTGTTTGTTCATAATGTAATTCCTTTAGCTCGGAGTGCCTGTGCCAGTGCATGCGTTGCTCTTGAGCAATGCGTTTTCACGCTACCTTCGGAGCAACCCATCGCAGCCGCGGTTTCGGCAACATCCAGGTCCTGCCAATAACGCATGAGGAACGCTTCCCGTTGACGCGCCGGTAATTTTTGTATTTCCTGATCTATGGCGGTTAAAGTCTGCGCACGTTCCACCTTATCCGAACCGGATTCGGCCGCTACGCTTCCGGGTTCCGGCTGATAGTGTTCGAGCGGATCGTAATCTTCCTGTTTTTCCTGATCATGGCCGATGCTGGAAAAAAGACTGACCCAGGTATTGCGTACTTTTTCGCGGCGAAAATAGTCGTGGATCGTATTTTGAAGGATGCGTTGAAACAGTGGCGGCAGTTCGGCAACGTCCTTGTCGCCGTATTTTTCGGCGAGCTTGATCATTGCGTCCTGGACGATATCGAGTGCAGCTTCATCCTTGCGTACTGCGTAAACAGCTTGCTTGAATGCGCGGCGTTCGATGTTCTCGAGGAAGTCGGAAAGTTCTTTATCAGTTGCCATGCACCGTCGCGCATCGATTCATTTATTGTGGGTGCTTGCCGGCCGTTGGGGTCTCTGAGGACCTTTGGCGCGGCTTTGCCTGAGATTTGACTGTCCGCATGTTAACAAAAACGTGGGTTTTACGCGAGGGCTTATGCATTTTTCACGCATTTTGCCGCGTTTTGAGGGGGTTTTCTTCTAAACAGAGAGAATTTGACTTGACCAAAATGATGCGACGCATTAACGTAGCGTTCCGCCTCAGAATCCTGAGGTGCACCTATGGTCTTCATAAAGATGGCGTAACCCGCCGACGATATGAAGACGTGCTTTGCAAGAAACGAAGCTGTTTGTTCTAACCCGTGCCACAAGCGCGAGAATTTCGACGCTTTGCAATGTTCACTCGGCTGAACGAGTGCCATAAGCGATGTTTTGAACCCATCCGAGCGATGTGGTCAGGAGCAGCGTGAAAGCACAAAAAAGGAATGCCGGAATATATTGCCATTGCGAAAATTCGCCAGGAAAGAGCATCCGATCAATCTCCAATGGACCTTGAAAGGACATGTACTATGACATCCCCATCCAATGCGCCGATTACCGGTGCAGAAATACTCGTTCGCTCTTTGGCCGAAGAGGGCGTGGAGCACGTTTTCGGCTATCCCGGCGGCGCCGTTCTGTACATCTATGACGCCATCTACAAGCAAGACAAATTTCAACACATCCTGGTACGCCATGAGCAGGCCGCGGTGCATGCCGCCGATGCCTATTCGCGCAGCTCGACCAAGGTCGGCGTAGCGCTGGTCACTTCCGGTCCCGGTGTGACGAATGCCGTCACCGGTCTGGCCACAGCCTATATGGATTCGATTCCAATGGTTGTGATCTCGGGGCAAGTGCCATCGGCCGCCATCGGCCAGGATGCATTCCAGGAATGCGACACCGTCGGCATCACGCGGCCTTGCGTGAAGCACAACTTCCTGGTCAAGGACATCAAGGATCTGGCAACGACGATCAAAAAGGCGTTCCATATCGCGACCACCGGCCGTCCCGGCCCGGTTCTGGTCGACATTCCAAAAGACATCACAATGCATACGCACGTTTTCGAGTATCCGAAAACGGTGGAAATGCGTTCGTATAAGCCGGTCGATAAAGGCCATTCGGGGCAGATTCGCAAGGCGCTGCAACTCTTGCTGAACGCAGAACGGCCGATGATCTACACCGGCGGCGGCGTGATTCTGGCCAACGCGGCACCGGAACTGAACCGCCTGGTCGATGCATTGGGCTTTCCTTGCACCAACACGCTGATGGGCCTCGGCGGCTATCGCGCGGAAAGCGACAAATTCGTCGGCATGCCCGGCATGCACGGCACCTACGAAGCCAATATGGCGATGCAGCACTGCGACGTGTTGATCGCTATCGGCGCACGCTTCGACGACCGGGTGATCGGCAATCCGAAGAACTTCTCGTCGGTGGCGCGCAAAATCATTCATATCGACATCGACCCGTCATCGATTTCAAAGCGCGTCAAGGTCGATATTCCGATCGTCGGCAACGTCAAGGATGTGCTGCAGGAATTGCTGGCGCAACTGGAAGGCGTCGGCGAAAAGCCGGATGCCGCGGCGTTGGCCAATTGGTGGCAGCAAATCAATCAGTGGCGCGAAAAGAACTGCCTGAAGTATGCACTCTCGGACACGCTGATCAAGCCGCAATCGGTGATCGAAAAAATCTGCACGCTGACCAAGGGCGATGCCTTTATTACATCGGATGTCGGACAGCATCAGATGTGGGCCGCGCAATATTATCGTTTCAATAAACCACGCCGCTGGATCAACTCAGGCGGCCTCGGCACGATGGGCGTCGGCTTGCCATACGCAATGGGCGTGCAGATGGCGAATCCGGATGCAACGGTAGCCTGCATTACCGGCGACGGATCGATACAGATGTGCATCCAGGAATTGGCGACTTGCAAACAGTACAATCTGACGCCGAAAATTATTTTACTTAACAACAGCTATCTCGGAATGGTCAGGCAGTGGCAGCAGATCGATTACGGCGGACGGTATTCGCATTCGTATTCCGAATCCATGCCCGATTTCACCAAACTGGTGGAAGCCTATGGCCATGTCGGTATGAAAATCGAGAATCCTGCCGACGTCGACGGCGCTTTGAAAGAAGCGTTCGGCATGAAGGATCGTTTGGTGTTCATGAATTTCATTACCGATCAAACCGAAAACGTCTGGCCAATGGTGAAAGCCGGCAGGGGTCTGACTGAAATGCTGCTTGGCTCGGAGGATCTGTAATGCGACATATTGTCTCCCTTTTGCTGGAAAACGAAGCCGGTGCCTTGTCCCGCGTGGTTGGATTGTTTTCGGCCCGCGGCTATAACATCGAAACCCTGACGGTGGCGCCTACCGAAGACCCGACTTTGTCGCGCATGACCATTGTGACCAGCGGTTCGGATGACGTGATCGAACAGATCACCAAACACTTGAACCGCCTCATCGAAGTGGTGAAAGTGGTCGATCTGACCGAAGGCGCGCATATCGAACGCGAGCTGATGCTCATCAAAGTGCGCGCAGTCGGCAAGGAGCGCGAAGAAATGAAGCGTACGACGGATATCTTCCGCGGCCGCATCATCGATGTAACAGAGAAAACCTATACGATCGAATTGACCGGCAACAAGGGCAAGCTGGATGCTTTTATCGATTCGATCGATCGGGTGGCGATTCTGGAAACGGTACGCACCGGCAGTTCGGGCATCGGCCGCGGAGAGCGCATTCTGAAGGTGTGACGCAAGCAGAGGACACGCAGCAACAAACAACAGCCGATAGCATTTCGGCGATGAAATGATTTGATTCAAGATTCAAGACCTTACGATTTAACAGAAATTTACCGAGGAGTAATAATGAAAGTTTTCTACGACAAAGACAGCGACCTGTCCCTGATCAAAAACAAAAATGTGACCATCATCGGTTACGGCTCGCAAGGTCATGCGCATGCGCAAAACCTGAACGACTCCGGCTGCAAGGTCACAGTCGGCCTGCGCAAAGGCGGCGCATCTTGGGACAAGGCAAAGAATGCCGGTCTGAACGTCGCTGAAGTCAACGATGCGGTCAAAGCAGCCGATGTCATCATGATCTTGCTGCCGGATGAAAATATCGCTCAGGTGTACTCGGAAAACGTTGCACCGCATGCAAAGCAAGGCGCAACGCTGGCGTTTGCCCACGGTTTCAATGTGCATTACGGTCAAGTTGTGCCGCGCGCCGATCTGGACGTGATCATGATCGCGCCGAAAGCACCGGGCCATACTGTCCGTTCGACATACAAGCAAGGCGGCGGCGTACCGCATCTGATCGCGATTCATCAGGATGTGTCCGGTTCGGCGCGCGACATCGCATTGTCGTACGCAACCGCGAACGGCGGCGGACGTGCCGGTATCATCGAAACCAACTTCCGTGAAGAAACCGAAACCGACTTGTTCGGCGAACAGGCAGTATTGTGCGGCGGTGCGGTCGAATTGATCAAAGCCGGTTTTGAAACATTGGTCGAAGCCGGCTATGCGCCGGAAATGGCATATTTCGAATGCTTGCACGAACTGAAGCTGATCGTCGATCTGATCTATGAAGGCGGTATCGCCAACATGAATTATTCGATTTCGAACAATGCCGAATACGGCGAATATGTCAGCGGCCCGCGTGTCGTCACTGCAGAAACCAAAAAAGTGATGAAGCAAATCCTGACTGATATCCAGACCGGTGAATATGCGAAGAGCTTCATCCTGGAAAACAAGGCCGGCGCACCGACGTTGATTTCACGTCGCCGCATTACAGCTGAACATCAAATCGAACAAGTCGGCGAAAAATTGCGTGGCATGATGCCATGGATCAAAGCCAACAAACTCGTCGATCAAGCGAAGAACTAAGAAGGTTTCAGCTGACAGAACTAAATAACCGGGACGGCCTCCAACCCCGGTTATGTTCACAAAAGGGCGTACTCTCTCGGTACGCTCTTTTTTATTTGGGGAAGAAGAAATGACATTACGCCGACATCCACGCATTGCCGCCACCATCGCTGCCGCCGCACTCGCTGCAGTTGCCCTCTTTGCCGCTGCTGCACCTGCAACTGCGCAGACTGCATCCGCATCCTCGCCGACGCAAATCATCGTTCCGGCATTCGGCGAAGTAGTGCAGCCCAACGATCAGGCGCAAGCTACCTTGCAGGTGGAAGAACAGGACAAAGATAAATCCGCAGCGGCCTCGCGCGTCAATCAGAAAATGAACCAGGGCATCGCCTTGCTGCGCCGGCAGGATCCACAGGCGAAACTCAGAACACGCGGCTATTACACCTACGCGGTCTACCCCGAAGATCAGCCCCACGCCACCAATAGCGGCGCAGCCAAGCCACGTCAGCCGATTGCATGGCGCGTCGGTCAATACCTCGATCTGACGACAGGCAATCTACGCGGGTTGCCGCAAACCATCGCTGCGGCCCAAGGTCTGATGGCATTGAACGGCTTGAATTTCAGCCTCAGTCCGGCCGCGGCAAAACAATCGGATGCCGCATTGATTGACGCAACCTATAAAAATCTGACTGAACGGATCGCCTCCATTGCGCACGCGATGGGGCGCAATCCGGCCGATGTTCTACTCGATACACTGGATTTCGAAGGTTCCGGCAACTACGCGGCCAACGAGGCGATGCCCAAGGCGATGATGATGCGCGCCGCCGCGCCATCGCAGGACGCCGTGGCCGAACCCAGTTTCGAACCTGGCGAGACCACGCTTAATATGCGCGCTGTAGGCAAACTGAAATTCAGATAGAGCTTTACGTTACATTTGTACGGCGCTCGACTAGAATGTGCGGGCTTCGCCGCGCTTGCGGTGGAACAGGCAATTGAAACGGAGTCACTATGGCAAGTTTTCGACGGCGTCGCGGCAAGAGCGGCGGCCCATCTTTCCCCAAATTATTGCGCGCGAAAAACGGCGCAGACGATACGCTAGGCCGCGAACATCTGGAAATGTCAGGTAATGCAACGCGTCCCAAAAGGCGCGGGCGCGGTATTTATCTATTGCCGAACGCGTTCACTACCGGGGCCTTGTTTTGCGGTTTTTACGCCATTGTGATGGCGATGAATCTGAAGTTCGACAACGCCTCGATTGCCATTTTTGTCGCGATGGTGCTCGACAGCCTGGACGGGCGCGTGGCACGCATGACCAATACCCAAAGCGAATTCGGTGCGCAGTACGACAGCTTGTCGGACATGGTGTCGTTCGGCGCCGCGCCGGCGCTGGTCATTTACGAATGGTCCTTGCGCGGCATGGGCAAACTGGGCTGGCTGGCCGCATTTGTATATTGCGTCGGCGGCGCGCTGCGTCTGGCGCGCTTCAATACCAATATCGCGGTAGTCGACAAACGGTATTTCCAAGGCTTGCCAAGCCCGGCCGCAGCAGCAATGGTTGCGGGTTTTGTCTGGCTGATGGACGACCTGCGCTTTGCCGGCGCCGATCTGAATTGGTTGTCCTGGGTGATTACCCTTTATGCCGGGGTCACAATGGTCAGCAACGTGCCGTTCTACAGCTTCAAGGACATCAATTTCCGCAAGCCGATGCCTTTCATTGCATCATTGCTGGTGGTGGTGGCGCTGGTTGCCATTTCCAGCGACCCGTCGAGCGTATTGTTTGGCTTGTTCGTACTGTATGGCGTGTCCGGTTATGTGATTTACGGCTGGCGCTGGTTTAAAGGCAAACCGGTGGCGCTGGTGCAACCCGGCAGCAAAACAGAGCCGGTGACGCCTGCTGCGACGCTTGAAGACAACAAGGACCACGACCCCGGTTCTGTGTAGAACTTGCCAAGCTTGCCGGGCGTCGGCGCAGGTTCAGTTTGCCAGCGGCGATGAGCATGCCGCCGATTTGGTGCGAAATCTGCCGATAAGGCGGCGCAGGAAGTTACTGCGTGTTATCGGTTCGATGCGCAGCAGCGCCGTCACTTGGCCCGAGCCGGCGCCTTTTCCGTTGCGCACGCAAAGCCAGCCGCTGCGTTCGACCGTATAACACTCGCCCTCATGCAGCAAAATGCCGTCTGTAAACAAGCGTTCCGGGCCGGCGGCGCGCGCCACCAGCATGCTGCCGCTGTTGACCAGCAGCAAACTGCCTTTTCTGGTCCATATCAAGCCTTCCCGATTTCCGATTATCTGTTGCTGTTCGTGAGTACGCGGCGACATGATGACTCCCTCTTGTTTGCAATAGCTAAAGAGTAGCCGGCCATCCTTAGTCAAAACAGGTACAACCCGGCACTACTGCATGCGTAACAGCAGCTTTTTAAATCATCTGTTACTGTTGCTTTTCCACTGTTCTGTATCTGTTGCAGTTCATGTAGTCAGGCCATGATCGAGTTATGCACACGCAGCCTTCATCCTCATCCGCTTCATCTTCATTCAC
Source organism: Herbaspirillum sp. (assembly GCA_036500325.1). Lineage (GTDB taxonomy): Bacteria > Pseudomonadota > Gammaproteobacteria > Burkholderiales > Burkholderiaceae_D > Herbaspirillum. The sequence goes on from DASYCG010000011.1 coordinate 19,656, forward strand.
GGCAACGAAGCTGTCCGCCGGGCCATCACGCGCGCTGTCGCCCGTGCAACCGCTTTACCGCCGCCTGGCCGATCATTATCTGGCGGTCATTCAGGCGGGCACGCTGCTTCCCGGCGATCGCATGCCGTCGGTGCGGCATCTGATGCGCCAGCATGAAGTCAGCTTATCCACCGCGCTGCAGGCCTGGCGCCATCTGGAGCAGGGCGGCTGGCTCGAAGCGCGGGCCCGCTCGGGTTACTTTGTAAGTCAACCCAAGCGCACTGCTATCGATCCCGTAACCGAACCGGCAACGCTGACCGCGCACGACCCGGCGCAATATTTCGGCATGCATGAAAGGTTGTCGACGATCATTGCGCAAGGGCGGCAGCAGCCGATCCGGATCGATCTGAGCAGTTGCAACTGTGCGCCTGAACTGTATGCGGTAAACGCACTCAAGGATGCGTCGATAAGAGCATTGCGCCGCGATCCGACTATCTTGACCTCGGTGCTGCCCTATAACGGGCACAGCAGTTTTCGCAATGCTGTGGCGCGGCGCGCATTGCGTACCGGCATCCATGTCACGCCCGATCAGGTGGTGGTGACGCAGGGCTGTATCGAAGCGATCAATCTGGCCTTGCGTGCCGTGGCGCAGGCGGGCGACACCATTGCGGTTGAATCGCCGACTTTCTACGGCGTACTGCAGGCGCTGGAAAGCCTGGGCATGCGGGCGCTGGAAATACCGACCAGTCCGACCACCGGCAGTTCCATTGAAGCGCTGGAATTGGCGCTACGCACTTACGACAACGTAAAAGCAGTGCTGGTGGTGCCGAATCTGCAAAATCCGTTGGGCTGCATCATGCCGGAAGCCAATAAGACGGGCCTGGTGGCTTTATGCGAACAGCATGATATTGCGCTGATCGAAGACGATACCTATACCGAGCTGGCCGATAACGGTGTGCCGCTGACTGCATTGAAAGCCCGCGACGGTACCGGTAATGTCATCTACTGTGCTTCACTCAGCAAGATACTTGCTCCCGGCATGCGGCTGGGCTGGCTGACGGGCGGCAAGTGGCAGGCACGGGTTGAAATGCTGAAGTATTCGCAAACACGCGCCAACGAAGTGCTGACGCAAATTGCGGCGGCCGATTTTATAATGGATGGCGCGTACGATCGCCATCTGCGCGGGCTAAGAGATTACCTGCACGGGCAGCGCGAAAAAATGGCCGAAGCCATTGCCTCGTACTTTCCGCCGGGAACCCGTTTGACGACGCCGGATGGCGGCATCGTGCTTTGGCTTGAACTGCCCGGGCCCATATCGTCGCAAGCGATATTCGAAGCGGCGTTGCAGCGAGGTATCCGTATCGCGCCGGGCGTCATGTTCACCAATTCGAACCGGTTCGATCATTTTCTGCGCCTGAGTTGCGGCCAGACCTATACCGAAGAAGTGGATGGCGCCTTGCGGTTTCTGGGCGATCTGGCGCATCGAATGCTACGGCAGCTACCCTGAAGCCGGCCCGGAAGCGTGCCCAAAAGCGGGCCGGCTGAACGGCATTGCTGCTCAGGTGCCATCGTCTTTATTGCCGTGGTCGTAACGATAATCCTGGCCGTTTTCCAATCCGCGCACTATACCTTTGTCATCCAGATAAATCGTCATCATGGAGTCCCATGCATTGGCTTCCTTAAAGCCGTAATTCCAGGCTATATAGGGAACGCGGGAGTAGCGGGTGACCAAAGAGGGGGTGCCGACTGTGCGCAGCACATCCTCTTTGGTAGAGACATTCGGTTTGAGCATGGCGAATTTTTCATCGGTCCAGACCTGTTCATATGATTTCAGGCGGCCGTCGGGCCCGAAACGCGCCATAAAGGAATATTGGCCCCAATAGCCGGGTGCGTACGACAGCAATGTGTCGGCACCGTCGTGATAGATGGCGCTGGGCTGTCCGCGTTTCGATTCTACTTGCGCTTCGGTGTCGCCAACGGCAGGCGCCGGTCCGAATAGCGTGGTGCAACCTGAAAGCGCCAGCACGCCGGCAAAAATGACGTTTTTATGAAGATGTTTCATGATGTCGCTCCCGGATATTGACCGACGTCCCTACGATGCCGGCGTCTTACATGTTCAAACCAAAACCATTGTGGTCGTAACGATAGTCCGGACCGTTTTCAAGCCCTCGTACAAGACCGTTGTTGTCGATGTAAATCGTCATCATCGAGTTCCACACACCGGCTTCCTTGTAACCGTAACTCCAGGCGATATAAGGCGAACGGGCGTAGCCGCCGATCTTGGTTGGCGTGCCGACTATACGCAGCACGTCGTTTACGGTGGAGGTATTCGGCTTGATCAATGCAAATTTTTCATTGGTCCAAACCTGCTCGTAGGATTTCAGCAGGCCGTCGGGACCGATACGGGCCATATAGGCATATTGACCCCAATAACCAGGGGAGTAAGATAGCAGCCTGTCGTTACCATCCTGATAAATGGCGCTGGGCTGGCCGCGTTTCGCTTCCACTTGCTCTATGGTATCGCCGGGCGCCGGAGACGGACCGAACATCGCGCAGCCGGATAAACCCAGTACACCCGCAAAAATGAGGTTTTTGGCATGATATTTCATGAAAATCTCCTTAAAAGTCAGGGTAGATAGGGGCTTTGGCCTGATCGGAGTAGATGTTTTATCCGCTTTGCTATATACTCCGCGCTGGTCATTTGACCATTTTTTATTTTCATTCACGTTTTATTCACGGTCTGCCGGGGTATTCGGGTTCGCTTCACGCTTCAGATAACGCACCCTGTTTTACTCTGCTTACCGCCTGTTAAGGTCTTAATTATTATGTCTATCCTAAAAGATGCAAAAGCAGCCATTATCACCGATAATGCCCGCGCCCAAAACGATACCGGTTCTCCAGAAGTGCAGGTCGCTCTGCTGACTGCGCGTATCAACGACCTGAATGGTCACTTCAAGGCTCACGCCAAGGATCACCATTCCCGTCGCGGTTTGATTATGATGGTTAATCGCCGGAAAAGTTTGCTGTCTTATCTGAAAAGTAAAGACGCGACCCGCTATCGTTCTTTGATCGAAAAACTCGGCTTGCGTAAATAATTTGTCACCGTTTTCACTCCGGTCGCGAAATTTATAGCCGAAATGCCCGCATCAGTTTCCTGATGTGGGCATTTTTGTTTGCAGCTTTGGTAAGGCTGCACGGATGCAATCGTACGCCGTGCAGGTTTTAAGGTGATTGTCGTTTTGCAACAATCATTTGCGGTGAGGTGAACGACAGCCCCTGAAAATCTGTCGGCAAAATAGAAAGGAAACACCTTGTTTAATAAAATTACGAAATCATTCCAATACGGTCAGCATCAAGTCACTCTGGAAACCGGCGAAATCGCTCGCCAGGCTTCCGGTGCAGTGCTGGTATCCATCGAAGATACCGTTGTGCTGGCAACAGTCGTGGCGCGCAAGGACGCTAAACCAGGCCAGGATTTTTTCCCTCTGACAGTCGACTACATTGAAAAAACGTATGCAGCCGGCCGCATTCCGGGCGGTTTCTTCAAACGCGAAGGTAAACCTTCCGAAAAAGAAACACTGACATCCCGTCTGATCGATCGTCCGATTCGTCCGCTGTTCCCTGAAGGTTATCTGAACGAAGTGCAAATCATTGTGCACGTGCTGTCGGTCAATCCTGAAATCGATCCGGATATCGCCGCCATGATCGGCGCATCGGCTGCCTTGTCGGTTGCCGGTTTGCCTTTCAACGGCCCGATCGGTGCCGCGCGCGTCGGTTATATCGACGGTCAATATGTGCTGAACCCGACCGCCACGCAATTGAAGACATCCGAACTCGATCTGGTGGTTGCCGGTACCGAAGCAGCCGTGATGATGGTTGAGTCGGAAGCCAAGCAATTGTCGGAAGAAGTCATGCTGGGCGCGGTTGTGTTCGGTCACGATCAGATGAAGGCTGTGATCAATGCGATCCACGATCTGGTGCGTGATGGCGGCAAGCCTGAAGTGCAATGGAATCCGGCGCCGAAGAATGAAGCGCTGATCGCGCGTATCGCCGCTTTGGCCGAGGGCCCGTTGCGTGAAGCGTATCAAACCAAAGACAAGCAAGTGCGTACGACCAAGCTGAAAACGGTTACCAGCGATGTCAACGCCGCACTGGCTGCCGATCCTGTCCCCGCAGATGCTGCCGAAGTCGGCAATATTCTGTTCGACATGGAAGCCAAAATCGTTCGTTCGCAAATTCTGGACGGCGAACCGCGCATCGATGGCCGCGATACCCGTACCGTGCGTCCGATTTCGATCCGTACCGGCGTCCTGCCGCGCACCCACGGCTCGGCACTGTTCACACGCGGCGAAACGCAAGCACTGGTCATCGCAACGCTGGGTACGGCACGCGACGAACAAAAAATCGACGCCTTGATGGGCGAATTCACCGATCCGTTCATGCTGCATTACAACATGCCTCCGTTCGCAACCGGCGAGACCGGTCGTGTCGGTACACCGAAACGCCGCGAAATCGGTCACGGCCGTCTCGCCAAGCGCGCCTTGCTGGCGGCATTGCCACCGAAGGAAGAATTCAGCTACTCGGTTCGCCTGGTATCTGAAATTACCGAATCGAACGGTTCCTCGTCGATGGCTTCGGTTTGCGGCGGTTGCCTGGCATTGCTGGACGCCGGCGTACCGATGCAGGCGCATGTGGCCGGTATCGCGATGGGCCTGATCAAGGAAGGCAGCAAATTCGCCGTTCTGACCGACATTCTGGGCGATGAAGATCACCTGGGCGATATGGACTTCAAGGTAGCCGGTACTGCAAACGGTATCACTGCGTTGCAGATGGATATCAAAATCCAGGGCATCACCAAGGAAATCATGCAGGTCGCATTGGCGCAGGCCAAAGAAGGCCGCATCCATATTCTGGGCAAGATGCAGGAAGCCGTACCGCATGGCAAAGCCGAGTTGTCCGACTTCGCGCCGCGTCTGATTACCGTCAAGATCAATCCGGAAAAAATCCGTGATGTGATCGGCAAGGGCGGCGCCGTGATCCGCGCGCTGACCGAAGAAACCGGTACGCAGATCGATATCAGCGACGAAGGCGTGGTCACCATTGCATCGGTCGATGCCGCTGCCGGCCAGGAAGCCAAGCGTCGCATCGAAGAACTGACCGCTTCAGTCGAAGTCGGCAAGATCTACGAAGGCACTGTGCTGAAGCTGCTGGATTTCGGCGCGATTGTCCAAGTGTTGCCGGGCAAGGATGGTCTGTTGCATATCAGCCAAATCGCCAACGAACGCGTCAATGCGGTCGCCGATTTCCTGAAAGAAGGCCAACTGGTGCGCGTCAAAGTCTTGGAAACAGACGACCGCGGCCGTTTGAAATTGTCGATGAAGGCAGCGCTTGAAGATTCCGGTTCTGTCACGCTGGATGCAGCACAGCCGTAAGCGAAGTTGAAATGAAGCCGAAAGGCAAAGGGCGTAGCAACAGATAGCAGATCGCCCTGAACCGAATATTTCGGCCAAAACCGCCCGTGTGCAATGCACGGGCGGTTTTTTTATGGTTATCCATGCCGTGCGGTAATTATCTTTGCGCGGCTGCAATTGCAACGTTCGATGGTATTCGATAGTCTTAAGCGCTGACTATGCGATGCTTATCATAAAAGGACGCTCTCCATGCCACAGCCACACGTAATCATTCTCGGATGCGGTTTCGGCGGTTTGTTCGCTGCCCGCCGGTTGGCCAATGCGAATGTGCGCATCACCATGATCGATCGCAGCAATCATCACCTGTTTCAACCCTTGTTGTACCAGGTAGCGACCGCCGGCCTGTCGGCGCCGGCAATCAGCGCGCCGATCCGCCATATCCTGGCGAAGCAAAAAAATCTGACCAGCCTGATGGCGACCGCGATCGACATCGATACCGCGCGCAAAATCGTCAAGCTGGACGATGCGAGCGAACTGCGTTACGACTATCTGATTGTCGCCACCGGTTCCACGCATAGCTATTTCGGCAACGACAACTGGGCCGAATTCGCGCCCGGCCTGAAAACGCTGGAAGATGCGTTCACGATTCGCCGCAGAATTTTGATGGCGTTTGAAAACGCAGAACGGCAATCCGATCCCGTCAAGCAGGCGGCATTACTGACCTTTGCCATTGTCGGCGCCGGTCCTACCGGGGTCGAAATGGCCGGTACTTTAATTGAAATTGCACGGCATACGCTAGAAGGCGAATTCCGCCGCATCGATCCGCGTCTGACGCGCGTGGTACTGCTCGAAGGCGCCGATCGCGTGCTGTCCGTTTATCCCGCGGACCTATCCGAAAAGGCGCGCTTGCAACTGGTGCGGCTGGGTGTGGATGTTCGCACCGGCAGCCGGGTAACGACAATCGATGCGGAGGGTGTCAGTTATATCGATGCACATGGCGAGCAGCGCTTGGTGACTGCCACCGTGATATGGTCTGCCGGCGTCGCTGCGTCGCCGCTGGGCCGGGCTCTCGGCACCAAACTGGATCGCGCGGGCAGGGTGGTAGTGCGGCAAGACTTGTCGATCGCAGAGCATTCCGAAGTATTCGTCATCGGCGATCTGGCCGCGGTGCAATCGGACGGACAACCGGTACCCGGCGTGTCGCCGGCAGCAAAGCAGATGGGCGTGCTGGCGGCGCAAAATATCCTGGCGCTGATCGGGGCTCAAACGACGGCACAGTTTCGCTACAGGGATATGGGATCGCTGGCCACGATCGGCCGCAAGGCGGCAGTGGTCATGATCGGCCGCTTCAAGTTTTCGGGTTATCCGGCGTGGCTGTTCTGGCTGTTGGTGCACGTTTATTTTTTGATCGGATTCCGCAATCGCTTGATGGTCATGACCGATTGGGCCTGGGCTTATATGACCTTTCAGCGGAATGCCCGCATTGTGACCGGCCGCGAGCAAAGCGCGGAGCGGCGGCCGTCGAACGAATAGCGTCGAATCGGGCGTCAAACCGATTCCAAACACGCTTCGTATTCGCTTCGAACATGCGATCCCGGCATCGCGGCATGCGCAATGCCATGTAAATCATGGTAAATCCCCGAAATCGGGGTGTTTCATGACGAATCTCCCCTATGCAGGTTTGACGCTGCTTGCCCCGGCGAGCTAGAATGCGTGGTTATTGAAAAACCTTGGCATATATGCGTCGTACACTTGTAGTCGGTAACTGGAAAATGAACGGCAGCCTGGCCGTTAATGCGGCGTTGCTGGCGGATATCAGTGCCTCGCTGACGCAGCTCGCGGCAACCGGTTGCGATGTCGCAGTATGTGTGCCGGCACCTTATCTGGCGCAGGCGCAAGCGGCATTGTCCGGCTCGCCGGTGGCATGGGGTGCGCAGGATATGTCGATGTACGCCGCAGGTGCTTATACCGGTGAAATCGCTGCGTCGATGCTGCTGGAATTCGATGCGCAATACGTGATCGTGGGGCATTCCGAGCGGCGTGCTTATCATGCTGAATCCGATGAAGCGGTTGCGCAAAAAACATCGATCGCTTTGCAGGCCGGCCTGGTGCCGCTGGTATGCGTCGGCGAAACATCGGCAGAGCGTGATGCAGGCCGGACCGAAGCAGTGGTCGGCCGTCAATTGGATGCTGTGCTGGCACGCTTGTCCGAAGACGAAATATTGCGCATGGTTGTAGCTTATGAACCGGTCTGGGCAATCGGCACCGGCAAAACGGCGACACCGCAAATGGCGCAAGATGTGCATGCGTTTTTACGTAGCAAACTGACCGCCGTCAATGCGAGCGCCGGTATCAAGGTGCAAATTCTGTACGGCGGCAGCATGAAGCCGGACAACGCGAAAGAATTACTCGCGATGCCGGATATCGATGGCGGCCTGATTGGCGGTGCTGCATTGAAAGCGGCGGATTTCCTGGCGATCGTTCGCGCCGGCGCGGCAGTCCAGGCCCAGGTTCAGGCATAGGCTCACATTCAGGTCTGCGCATAAGCAACGGCTTTTTCCGAATTGCATTAGAATCACCAAAAATTGGAAAGTATTAAATTAAATGAACACTATTTTTACCGCCGTCATCGTCATTCAGGTGTTATCCGCGCTGACGATCATCGGCCTCGTTTTATTACAGCATGGTAAAGGCGCCGATATGGGCGCCGCATTCGGTTCCGGCGCATCGGGCAGTTTGTTCGGCGCTACCGGCTCTTCCAATTTTCTGTCCAAATCGACTGGCGTCGCTGCCGCGGTATTTTTTTGCGCGACTCTCGCGTTGGCATATATGGGTAATCAGCGTTCGACAATATCCGGTGGCGTGATGGATCGCCTGTCGCCGGCGACGCTGATCGCACCGCCGGCCACGACGCCGGCAAACACCGAATCGGCGCCGGCGGCAGCACCTGCAGCACCGGCATCGGATACGCAAGGACAGTCGAATCAGATTCCGAAATAATTTCATCTTGTTGGCCTCCTTTTGATCAGATTGCGCATTGAACAAGAGGGGTAAGCAGGTTAAAATAGCAGTCTCAAGCCGACGTGGTGAAATTGGTAGACACGCTATCTTGAGGGGGTAGTGGCGAAAGCTGTGCGAGTTCGAGTCTCGCCGTCGGCACCAAGTATACAAAAGATGCATACGAAAGATACATACGAAAGCCAGCAAGGGGTGTTTTCCTGAGCTGGCTTTTTATCGAGGAAGTTTCTGTATGATATTGAGAATCATTCCCAAAACTATCTAGCTGACTACAACTTATTGTGAACCTCGAAAATTATTTTCCTGTCCTGCTGTTTATTCTGATCGGCATTGCCGTCGGTATCGCTCCCCAATTGATGGGGCGTCTCTTGGGGCCGCATCGGCCCGATCCTCAAAAAACATCGCCATACGAGTGCGGCTTCGAAGCATTCGAAGATGCGCGCATGAAATTCGATGTGCGCTATTACCTCGTTGCGATCCTCTTTATTTTGTTTGATCTGGAAACCGCGTTTTTCTTCCCGTGGGGCGTTGCCATGCGCGACCTCGGCTGGTCCGGATTTGTCACGATGATGGTGTTCATTGCTGAATTCGTGGTGGGATTTTGGTATATCTGGAAGAAAGGCGCCCTGGATTGGGAGTAACTTATGTCAATTGAAGGCGTACTCAACGAAGGGTTTGTTACCACTTCGTTAGATAAAGTAATCAACTGGACCCGCACTGGTTCGATGTGGCCAATGACCTTCGGTCTGGCATGCTGCGCAGTTGAAATGATGCACGTCGGCGCGTCGCGTTACGATCTGGATCGCTTCGGCGTCATGTTCCGTCCATCGCCGCGTCAATCCGACGTGATGATTGTGGCCGGCACGCTGTGCAACAAAATGGCGCCGGCCTTGCGCAAGGTCTACGATCAGATGGCCGAGCCGCGCTGGGTTATTTCGATGGGCTCCTGCGCCAATGGCGGCGGCTACTATCACTACTCGTATTCGGTCGTGCGTGGTTGCGATCGGATCGTGCCGGTGGATGTCTATGTTCCCGGTTGCCCGCCGACAGCCGAAGCGCTGTTGTACGGCGTGATTCAGTTACAGAATAAAATCAAGCGCACCAGCACCATTGCGCGCTAAGAGGGTGGTATGACAACAAAACTGGAAACGCTCGAAGCGGCATTGCGTAATGCGCTGGGCAGCCATCTTAAAACCTTGACGGTAGCGCTGGGCGAAGTGACGATCGTCGTCGCCGCAGCCGATTACCTTCCCGCGATGCGCACATTGCGCGACCACGCCGATACCCGTTTCGAAGAAATGATCGATTTGTGCGGCGTCGATTATTCGACGTATGGCGACGGCATTTGGGAAGGTCCGCGTTTCGCCGCAGTCTCGCATCTGTTGTCGCTGACGCATAACTGGCGCGTGCGCGTGCGCGTATTTGCGCCGGACGACGAATTGCCGCTGCTGAGTTCAATGACATCAGTGTGGTCTACGGCCGATTGGTATGAACGCGAAGCTTTCGATTTGTTCGGCATATTGTTCGAAGGGCACAACGACTTGCGCCGCCTGCTGACGGATTACGGTTTTATCGGCTATCCGTTCCGCAAGGATTTCCCGGTTTCCGGTTACGTCGAAATGCGTTACGACGCAGAACAGCGGCGCGTCATTTATCAGCCTGTAACGATTGAGCCGCGCGAAATCGTTCCGCGTGTCATTCGCGAAGAAAATTACGGGATCGAATAATGGCTGAAATCAAGAATTACACACTCAACTTCGGCCCGCAGCATCCGGCCGCGCATGGCGTTTTGCGCCTGGTGCTGGAGCTCGACGGCGAAGTGATCCAGCGCGCCGATCCGCACATCGGTTTATTGCATCGCGCCACTGAAAAGCTGGCCGAGCAAAAGACTTACCTGCAGTCGGTGCCGTATATGGACCGCCTCGATTACGTATCGATGATGTGCAACGAGCACGCATACGTGATGGCGATCGAAAAGCTGCTCGGCATCGAAGTACCGCTGCGCGCGCAATACATCCGCGTCATGTTCGACGAAATCACCCGTTTGCTGAATCACCTGATGTGGATCGGCGCACATGGCCTGGACGTCGGCGCAATGGGCATTTTGCTGTATGCCTTCCGCGAACGCGAAGATCTGATGGATTGCTACGAAGCGGTATCCGGCGCGCGCATGCACGCGGCCTATTATCGTCCGGGCGGCGTCTACCGCGACCTGCCTGATACGATGCCGCAATACAAGGCATCGATCATGCGCAACGACAAAGCGATCCGCGCATTGAACGAAAATCGTCAGGGTTCCCTGCTCGATTTCATTGAAGATTTCACCAACCGTTTCCCGAAATACGTCGACGAATACGAAACACTGCTAACCGATAACCGTATCTGGAAGCAGCGTCTGGTCGGCATCGGCGTTGTGTCTCCCGAGCGCGCCATGGCGATGGGCTTTACCGGCGCGATGTTGCGCGGTTCCGGCGTCGAATGGGATCTGCGCAAGAAACAACCGTACGAAGTCTACGATCTGCTCGATTTCGATATTCCGGTCGGCAAGAACGGCGATTCCTACGATCGCTATCTGGTGCGTGTCGAGGAAATGCGTCAATCCAACCGCATCATCAAGCAATGCGTCGAATGGCTGCGCAATAATGCCGGTCCTGTGATTATCGATAATCACAAAATCGCACCGCCGCCACGGGTCGACATGAAATCCAATATGGAAGACTTGATTCACCATTTCAAGTTGTTCACTGAAGGCTTCCACGTTCCGCCGGGCGAAGCATATAGCGCGGTCGAACATCCCAAGGGCGAGTTCGGCATTTATCTGATTTCCGATGGCGCGAACAAGCCGTACCGGATGAAGATTCGTGCACCGGGTTTCCCGCATCTGCAAAGTCTGAACGAGATGGCGTCGGGTCACATGATTGCCGACGCGGTCACGATTATCGGCACGCAAGATATCGTGTTCGGTGAAATCGACCGTTAAGAAATTCGAAACCGTAACCCGCGCAGCGATGCGCACGGATGGCTAAAAAAATGCTGTTAAGTCAAGAGTCGTATAAGAAAATCGATCGCGAGGTCGCGAAATATCCCGCCAACCAGAAGCAATCTGCTGTGATGGCGGCGCTCGCCATCGCGCAAGATGAAAAAGGCTGGCTGGCGCCCGAAACGCAGCAGGACGTGGCCGATTACCTGGGCATGCCGGCGATCGCGGTGCAGGAAGTCGCCACCTTCTACAACATGTTCAATACCACGCCGGCCGGCAAGTACAAGATTTCTGTCTGCACCAATTTGCCGTGCGCTTTGTCGGGCGGTGTCGGCGCTGCAGAATATCTGAAGCAAAAACTCGGCATCGGTTTCCGTGAAACTACCGCCGACGGCATGTTCACGCTGGTTGAAGGCGAATGCATGGGCGCCTGCGGCGACGCACCGGTCATGCTGGTGAACAACAAGCAAATGTGCAGCTGGATGTCCGGCGAAAAAATCGATGCACTGCTAGAGGAATTGAAGAAATGACCAGTTTGCATGATCGTCATATCCAACCCTTGATTCTGGCCGGCCTGGACGGCAAGAACTGGCATCTCGCCGACTACGTCAAACGTGGCGGCTACGAGTCGTTGAAGCGTATCCTGAACGATAAAATCACCCCTGAGCAAGTCATTGCAGAGTTGAAGGCTTCTTCGCTGCGCGGACGCGGCGGCGCCGGTTTTCCTACCGGCCTCAAATGGAGCTTCATGCCGCGCCAGTTCCCGGGCCAGAAATACCTGGTCTGCAATAGCGACGAAGGCGAACCGGGCACATTCAAGGACCGCGACATTATCCGTTACAACCCGCACGCGCTGATCGAAGGAATGATCATCGGCGGCTACGCAATGGGCATCACGGTCGGTTACAACTATATTCACGGAGAAATCTGGAGCGAATACGCGCTGTTCGAAGAAGCGCTGGAAGAAGCACGCGCAGCGGGCTTCCTGGGCGACCGTATTCTCAGCACCGATTTCGCATTCCAGTTGCACGCATTCCATGGTTACGGCGCTTACATCTGCGGCGAAGAAACGGCATTGCTGGAATCGCTGGAAGGCAAAAAAGGCCAACCGCGCTTCAAGCCGCCGTTCCCTGCCAGCTTCGGCCTGTACGGCAAGCCGACCACCATCAACAATACCGAAACCTTCGCAGCAGTGCCGTTCATCTTCCAGATGGGCGCTGAAAAATATGCGGCAATCGGCAAGCCGAACAACGGCGGCACCAAGATTTTCTCGATTTCCGGCGACGTCGAAAAGCCGGGCAATTACGAAATTCCACTGGGTACGCCATTCGCCACTTTGCTGGAATTGGCCGGCGGCATGCGCGGCGGCAAGAAAATCAAGGCGGTGATCCCGGGCGGATCCTCGGCGCCGGTTATTCGCGGCGAAACCATGATGGATACCGACATGGATTACGACGCGATCGCCAAAGCCGGTTCGATGCTGGGATCGGGCGCTGTCATCGTGATGGATGAAACGCGCTGCATGGTTAAATCGCTGCTGCGTTTGTCGTATTTCTATTTTGAGGAGTCGTGCGGGCAATGCACGCCATGCCGCGAAGGCACCGGCTGGATGTATCGCGTGGTCGAGCGGATCGAAAACGGCAAAGGACGGCCGGAAGATCTGGATCTGCTCAATTCGGTTGCCGATAATATTCAAGGCCGTACTATCTGCGCGCTGGGCGATGCTGCGGCGATGCCGGTGCGCGCCTTCGTCAAGAATTATCGCGAAGAATTTGAATACCATATCGAACATAAGCATTGTCTGGTGCCGACTTATCTGTAATGCAGTCGTGCGCTGTAGCTGCGTAATCAGGTAATCGCGTAAGCATGTAATCGAGTACGGACGTAATCAAGAATCTTAGGCAAAGCCATGGTCGAAATTGAAATAGACGGTAAAAAAGTAGAAGTGCTCGAAGGCAGCATGGTGATGGACGCTGCCAATAAAATCGGCACATACATTCCACATTTTTGCTATCACAAGAAGTTATCCATTGCGGCCAACTGTCGTATGTGCCTGGTCGAGGTGGAAAAAGCACCGAAGCCTTTGCCCGCATGCGCTACACCGGTTTCTGCCGGCATGATCGTGCGCACCGCCAGCGACAAGGCGCTCAAGGCGCAAAAAGGCGTGATGGAGTTCCTGCTGATCAACCACCCGCTGGATTGCCCGATCTGCGATCAGGGCGGCGAGTGCCAGTTGCAGGATCTGGCAGTCGGTTACGGCAAGTCCACTTCTCGCTATGAAGAAGAAAAGCGGGTAGTGGTGCCGAAAGATGCCGGCCCGCTGATCTCGATGAAGGAAATGAACCGCTGCATCCATTGCACGCGTTGCGTACGCTTCGGCCAGGAAATCGCCGGCGTCATGGAATTAGGCATGCTGGGCCGCGGCGAACACGCCGAGATCACTACCTTCGTCGGTAAAACCGTCGACTCCGAATTGTCCGGCAACATGATCGATCTTTGCCCGGTTGGCGCATTGACGTCGAAGCCGTTCCGCTACAGCGCCCGTACTTGGGAATTGTCGCGCCGCAAATCGGTCAGCCCGCACGATAGCCTCGGCGCGAATTTGATCGTGCAGGTCAAGGGCGGCAAAGTGATGCGTGTGCTGCCGCTGGAAAACGATGCTGTCAACGAATGCTGGATTTCGGATAAAGACCGCTTTTCCTACGAAGGCCTGGACACTGCCGATCGCCTGACCAAGCCGATGCTCAAGCAGGACGGGCAATGGCGCGAAGTGGATTGGCAGACTGCGCTGGAATATGTCGCGCACGGTTTGCGGAACATCAAACACGAACACGGCGCCGATGCCATTGCTGCGCTGGCGACACCGAATTCGACGCTGGAAGAATTGGCGCTGCTGCAAAAAGTGGTGCGTGGCCTCGGTTCGGAAAACATCGATTTCCGCCTGCGCCAATCGGATTTCGCCCTCGATCACAAGGTCACCCCTTGGCTCGGCATGCCGGTCGCCGAACTGTCGGCATTGAATCGCGCGTTCGTCATCGGTTCATTCCTGCGCAAGGATCATCCATTGCTGGCGGCGCGTCTGCGCGCGGCAACCAAGGACGGCGCCAAGATCAGCCTGCTGCATGCAACCGACGACGATCTGCTGATGCCGCTGGCCAACAAGATTATTGCAGCGCCGTCCGAATGGCTGGCGATGCTCAATCAAGTGATCGCAGCAATCGCCACCGAAAAAGCGATCCCTACGCCGGCCGGATTTGACGCCATTACCGTTTCGGAAGCCGCCAAATTGACTGCCTCCAGCCTGCTGTCCGGCGAACGCAAAGCAGTCTTGCTGGGCAACGCAGCGGCGCAACATCCGCAAGCGTCGCAATTGCATATCGCGGCCCAATGGATTGCCGAACAGACCGGCGCCAAATTCGGTTATCTGACCGAAGCGGCCAATACCGTCGGCGGTTATCTGGCCAA
>DASYCG010000012.1:0-8751 GCA_036500325.1 Herbaspirillum sp.
TCAAGGGCTTACATTCGTTGGCGGAAGCGGTGAGATTCGAACTCACGAACGGGTTACCCCGTCGCCAGTTTTCAAGACTGGTGCCTTCAACCGCTCGGCCACGCTTCCGTAAGGGGGGCATTATACCTAAAAGCCTCCCGCTTGCGGTGGCTATCGGAACGTCAAATTTCGAAGCGCTTTTCAATCAGCAGCATGTGTTCGAACTCATCCGGCGGAATCGCCGGCGAAAACAGCCAACCCTGCATTTCATTGCAGCCGGCTTCCGTCAGGAAGGCCAGTTGCTCGCGATTTTCCACGCCTTCCGCGATCACCTTGTGTTTCAGTTGATTGCCGATGCTGATGATGGCGCTGGCAATAGCGCAATCATTGGAATCGTCCGGAATGCCAACCGTGAACGAACGGTCGATTTTCAGGGTGTCGATCGGGAAACGCTTCAAGTAAGACAGACTCGAATAACCGGTGCCGAAATCGTCCAGCGAAATCGTGACGCCGAGCCGGCATATTTTTTCCATGATGGTGATCAGCTTGTCCGTGCTGTGCATCAACATGCCTTCGGTGATTTCCAATTCCAGCCATGCGCCGCTGAGCTTGTGCCGCTTCAATGCTGCAGCAATGCGCTCCGGCAACGATCGGGTAAATTCTACCGCGGTAACGTTGATCGAAATCCGCACCGGCGCCAAACCGGCATCCTGCCAGCTTTGCGCCTGCGCGCAGGCACGCTCCAATACCCATTCACCCAGTTGCGCAATGAGACCGGTCTTTTCCGCAATCGGAATAAATTCACCCGGCAATAACAGGCCGCGCTCCGGATGCTGCCAGCGCACCAGCGCTTCGGCGCCGCTGATTTTGCCGTGCTGCACTTCGATTTTCGGCTGGTAATACAGCAGTAATTCATTATGTTCCAGCGCGCGCACCAGACCGGTTTCTATGCGCAACAACTCTAGTGTGTTGTCGCTCATGTCGGCACGGTAGTAAGCGTAGCCGCCGCCATCGTTTTCACCGCCGCGCTTGGCGCGGTACATCGCGATGTCGGACAGGCGCAGCAGCGTTTCGGTATCGGTCGCGTCCTGCGGGTACAGGCTGATGCCGATACTGGCGCCCAGTCGCAGCGCATGGCCGTCGATGAAAAACGGCTCGTCGAACAGTCCGATCAATTTTTGCGCCGCAAAGCCGGCGTGATAATCCTTGTCGATATCGAACAGCGCCACCGCGAATTCATCCGCGCCGAGCCGTGCAACCACGTCCTTTTCAGGCAAGGCTTTGCGCAGCCGGCGCGCCACTTCGACCAGAACCTTGTCGCCGATCAGATGACCCAGCGTGTCGTTGATCGGCTTGAAGCGATTCAGATCGATGAACAACAAGGCGCCATAGACACCGCCGTGACCCGCTTCCGATAATGCGTGATCGATCGTGCGCGTCAGCATAGTGCGGTTCGGCAGCTTGGTCAGGTCATCGTAATAGGCCAGATGATGAATCAGCTTTTCGGTGTTTTTGCGTTCGGTGATGTCCGTTATGTAGCCGATCAGGCCGACCGGATTTTCTTCGGCGTCGCGCATGATAGACAGCGACAGGCTGGCCCAGAATACTTCGCCGGATTTTTTCTTGCGGCGCACTTCCATTTCACGGCCGCCCGGTTGCATGAACAGATCGTTCAGCTGGAAATCGTCGCCTTCCTCGTTTTCGTAGAGGAACAGGACGTTGCGGCCGACCGCTTCCATCGAGGTATAGCCGAACAATTCTTCGGCGCCCTGGTTCCAACTGATAATGAAGCCGGCCAGATCCATCGTGATGACGGATTCATGCATTTGATGCAGAATCTGGGCCTGTTCTTCCAGTTTCCGTTCGATCTGATTCAATTCGCGTGCACGCAAGCCGGTCTCGTTGCGCGTGTGCAGCAGACGTCCGGTAAGTGCGGCAAATTCGCTGAGCCGCGCGCGATCGATCTGGTCGTCATCGTCGGTCATCGAAGGCAGCAGGAAATAGCCGTGGATCACGCCATCGTATGCAATGGCTTCCACCAAACCGCCGTGGTCGGGCGCTTCCAGGCAAAAACAACCGTCGGGCACGCGCAGCATGCGGCAGACGATGCTGCCCAGACTCGCGTGCAGCGCGGGCCCTTCAAGCGACCAGATCATGTCGAATAAGGCCGAACAAATCGCTACATCGTTCGGTTGCAGCATCGTGATCATCCCTGCGCCTCGGCACTGACGTGCGATGCCCAGCGATAGGCGTGTACCAGCGAATGGCAATAAGCTTGCGCGGTCAGGCCGCAACCGGCCAGATCGGCGTGGCGCAGCGGTGTCTCGCCGTATTCGGCGCGTTCAACCAGACGCAGCAGGCTGCCCAGACGGCCGCGCCGTTCGGTCAATGCACCCAATACGTCAGGCGGTAATTTGAGGGGGCCGATTATTTCCAGCATCGGCATCGAGAGCAATACGCTCAGTAATGAAAACATGCCGACGATGAATGCGCGGTCCTGCTCGTCGCGATCGCAACCGATCTTCTGGCACAACGCTTCCATCAATCCGGCCCGCGCCGCGGCACGTGGCAATAAGGGATTATTCGCTTTATCGCTGGCATGGCGCGCATACAGCAATAGCTGCAACCAGCGCTGCAATTGCCGGCGGCCGATCAGATTGAGCGCCTGGGTGTAATTGGCAATGGTGGAATTGAAACCGAACGCAGCCGAGCTGACCAGCTTGAATAACTGGTAGGTCAGCGTCGGATCGTGTTTCATCTGCGCTTCGATTTCGTGCGAATCGACATCGCAGGCGACCATATCGAGCAAACGCAACAGGCGCATGCGCGAAGTCGGATCGCGACGCGAAGCCTGGGTCGATGCATGCAATGGGTATTCGCCCGAAAACCAGCGGAAGCCGGATTGCTGGCAGATATCGAAAGTATTCTGATCGTTGACGTCTTCGGCCAGGTGAACGCCGCTGCCGACCCGGTCCAGCCAGGTTTTTGCCTGAGGAAAAGTGGCAGTGCTGTAATCGATTGCAACCGCCGCAATGTCGTCGCTCAACGATTTGTTGTTATTCGGCAACCCTTGCGCGACGATACAAAAACCCTGGTGGCGCAGCCGCGCCAATGCATCGGCATGGGTGCTGCCGTCGCAATGCTCGACGGGTACGCGCAGTATCAGTTGCCCCGGCTCAAGCGGCGCCTCGAACTCGGCTTCAAAACGGGTGGGATCGAAAACCGGCAATACACAGCGCAATTTGCCCAGTGCAGCTTCAAATTCGAATTCGCTGAAGAGTTGATTGAGTAGCGCTGTGTTGTTACCGTCGGAAGGCGACAGGTGCACAGCCAATGCCACCCATTGATGATGCGCGTCTGCGATCGGCTCTAAGAAAACCAAAGGAAAAGACGGACTACTCGTATTTTGGACAGCCATTTCAGGTGTCAGCATTTCTTTGCGCTGTTCATAAAATCAATAATGGCCCGCGCTACAGCAGATAAATCACTCTGCTTCATTCTATTATTCAAACTTGACCTGATCCGCCTAACGTATTTTCAGCTTTATCTATAACGACAAGCTCTCTGAAAACTATAGGAAACCAAATAACGTGTCAATTTGCAAACAATATACCCCAGAATTCTGACAGGCATATTAGTTGTCAGACAAAAATATTTGTTGCAAATCGTTCAAGAAACGACGACCCAGTTCCGTAGGTCTTATATTTTGATAATCTCGCTGCAATAATCCGCGCTTTTCGGCGTCGTTCAACGCCGCCTCGATCGCGCCGATGCCCAAGCCCGTACGTTCGGCAAAAAGGTTCGGAGCGAAGCCGGCATTGAGTCTCAGCGTGTTCAGCATGAATTCGAAGCCCAGCGCGCTGCGTTCGATTTCGGCCGATTCGGCGATCGGATTGCCGGCCGCGCTCTGGGTCAAATAAGTCTGAGGATGTTTGTAGCGCATTTGCCTCACTATGCGATGCGGAAACGATAATTTAGAGTGCGCGCCGGCGCCGATTCCCAAATAATCGCCGAATTGCCAGTAGTTCAAATTGTGCCGCGCCTGCCGTCCGGCTTGGGCGTATGCCGATACTTCGTAATGTTCGTAACCGGCAGCCGCAGTCCGTTGCGCGATCATGTCCTGCATGTCGGCGCTGGCGTCGTCGTCCGGCAATGACGGCGGATATTTGGCAAACAAGGTGTTCGGTTCCAGCGTCAGGTGGTATAGCGACAAGTGCGGCGGCGCATAAGCGATTGCCTGCGCCAGATCCGCTTCCGCTTCGATCAGCGTTTGACCGGGCAAGGCGTACATCAGATCCAGATTGAAATTATCGAAATGCCGGTGCGCAATATCGACTGCGCCCCGGGCCTGGTCGCCGTCGTGAATCCGCCCCAGCGCCTGCAGATGCCGGGAATTGAAGCTTTGAATCCCGATCGACAAGCGATTGATGCCGCTGGCGCGATAGGCGCGGAATTTCTCGGCTTCAAAGGTGCCGGGATTGGCTTCCATGGTGATTTCGACATCGCCGTCCAGCGGCAACAGCGTGCGAATATCGGACAACAACCGGTCCAGGCCGGCTGCCGACAACAGGCTGGGCGTGCCGCCGCCGATGAAAATGGTGTAAATCTTGCGGCCCCAGATCAACGGCAGCGCCGCTTCCAGATCGGCGCGCAATGCATCCAGATACTCGGTTTCGGGAAAACTGCCCTTGACCTCATGCGAATTGAAATCGCAATACGGACATTTTTTAACGCACCACGGAAAATGCACGTAGAGCGATAACGGCGGCAATGCGCGCAAATTCAGATTGCCCGGCTTCAGGAAAGCCAGCGCGGCCTGCGCCGGCGAGGTGCCGAACGCCTCCGCGTTGGTAACGGCGGCGGCGGAGACATCGGCTGCGCTGCCAGACGTCGCGGAAGTCGCAAAATTCGCAGGTTTGGTATCGAATACCGGTTTGATGGGGATCATTTAGGTAAATTTACCAGTTTCTCAACTAACGCGCGCAAAGCCTGCGCGCGGTGCGAATAACTGTTCTTTTCTTCGGCGCTCAGCTCGGCAGCGGTTTTACCCAACTGCGGCAGCCAGAAATGCGGATCGTAGCCGAAACCGCCTTCGCCGCGCGCCTCTGCCACTATTTCGCCGTCCCAGCGGCCATCGGCGATGACCGGCTGCGGATCGTCGGCATGGCGCACGAAGACCAGCACGCAATAATAATAGGCGGAGCGATCGGCCTGCGCGGCCAGGTCGGCGACCAGCTTTTTGCTGTTGTTGCTATCCGATTTCGGTTCGCCGGCATAGCGCGCCGACAATACGCCCGGCGCGCCGCCCAAGGCATTGGCGCAAACCCCGGAGTCGTCGGCCAGGGCCGGCAAGCCGGTCAGGCGCGCGGCGTGGCGCGCTTTGGTGAGCGCATTTTCGACAAATGTCAGATACGGTTCTTCCGCTTCCGGCACGTTGAATTCACTTTGCGGGCGCGCCACCAGGCCGAGCGGCCCCAGCAAAGTATTGAATTCCCGGACTTTGCCGGCATTGTTCGATGCCAACACAATGGTATTGCTCATACTGGAACTGTTCCTTGTTTGGTTCAAATCAGAGCAAGTTCAGAGCAAACCCAGCGTCTGCTTTTGCAGCGTCACCAGTTCGGCGATGCCGCTTTGCGCCAGATCCAGCAAGCTGTTCAGCGTGCCGCGATCGAACGCAACGCCTTCTGCCGTGCCCTGCACTTCCACGAAATGACCGGTATCGGTCATGACGACATTCATATCTGTATCGCAACCGGAATCTTCCACATAATCCAGATCCAGCACCGGCAGGCCTTGATAAACGCCGACCGAAATCGCGGCGACGAAGTGCTTGACCGGAACCGCGGCGATCTGGCCGCCGGCAACCAGCTTGGCGAAGGCGTCGTAAGCCGCGACCATCGCACCGGTAATGGCGGCAGTGCGGGTGCCGCCATCGGCCTGAATCACGTCGCAATCCAGATGCAGGGTGCGCTCGCCGAAGGCTTCCAGATCGAAGGCGGCGCGCAGCGCACGGCCGATCAGGCGCTGGATTTCCTGGGTGCGGCCGGATTGCTTGCCGCGCGCCGCTTCTCTATCCATGCGGGTATGCGTGGAGCGCGGCAGCATGCCGTATTCAGCCGTCAGCCAGCCCTGCCCTTTGCCCTTCAGAAAACCCGGCACCTTGTCTTCGATGCTGGCCGTGCAGATTACTTTGGTGTCGCCGAATTCGATGAGCACCGAGCCTTCAGCATGTTTGGTGAAATTACGGCTCAGACGCACGTTGCGCAAAGCGCCGGCGGCACGGCCGCTGGGACGGATAATTTGTGGCATTGGGGTTCTTTCTAAATCGAAGTAAGGCGAAGCATACACAAAAGGCCGCGGCCGTTGGCGGCCGAATACCGTTTTTCCCCGGCAACAAACAAATTTCTTTACAATGCCCGACTGAACAGCAGTCATTACCGGAGAGATTCCTTGACCATCTGCAGCATGACCGGCTATGCCATTCATACCCGCGAAACGCCCGCCGGCACAATCACGATTGAACTGAAGAGCGTTAATTCGCGCTTCCTGGATTTGCAATTTCGCGTCAACGACGATCTGCGCTCGCTGGAGCCGGCGTTGCGCGAGGCGATCATCGGGCGCGTGGTGCGCGGCAAAGTGGAATGCCGACTCAGTTTCGGCCGCCGTGCAGCCGCCGGCGGCAGCCAGGCTGTCAACGCCACGCTGCTGGCCGCGCTGGCTAATCTGCAACAGCAGGTGCGCCAGCAGTTTGCCGATGCGGCGCCGCTATCGGTCGCCGAATTGCTGCGCTGGCCGGGTGTCATCGAAGAAACCGAAGTCAGCCAGGATAGTTTGCAGGAGGGCGTCAACCACGCCATGCAAGCGGCGCTCGATGCCTTCATCGACACCCGTACCCGCGAAGGCGCTGCCCTGCGGGATGTATTGCTGACACGCATCGACGCGATGGAAGCAATCGTGCTGCGCATTACGCCGCTGGTGCCGCAACTGGTCGCGCAATTCCAGCAACGCGCCAGCGAACGCCTGCACGAAGCGCTCGGCCTGGCGCCGACGCAGAACGGCACGCCCAATCTGACGCGGGAAGAAACGCTGGAACGGATTCGCCAGGAAGTCACGCTCTACGGCATCCGCATCGATATCGCCGAAGAACTGGCGCGGCTGGGAGCGCACTTGACCGAAACCCGCCATATCCTGAAAAAAGGCGGCCAGGTCGGCAAACGTCTCGATTTCATGATGCAGGAGCTTAACCGGGAAGCCAATACGGTCGGTTCCAAGGCGGCCATGAAAGAATTGGCGGATGCGGCGATGGAATTGAAGTTGTTGATTGATCAGATGCGTGAGCAAGTTCAGAATCTGGAATAATTAATGTCCTCCATTTAACGTTTCCATAAAACCGATATGAGCCAATCGCAAGGAACTTCCCACTCTTCCGGCAGCGTCTTTATGGTGGTCGCGCCTTCCGGTGCCGGCAAATCGACTCTGGTCAATGCCCTGCTCAAGCAGGAACCGACGATTGCCTTGTCCATTTCAACCACCACCCGCCCGCCCCGTCCGGGCGAGCAGCATGGCCGCGAGTATTACTTTACCGACGCCGCCGATTTCCAGGCGCGTGAGAAAAAAGGTGAATTTCTGGAATGGGCCGAGGTGCATGGCAATTTTTACGGCACTTCGCGCCTGATCACGGCCGAAAAAATCGAAAAAGGCACGGATGTGTTGCTGGAAATCGATTGGCAAGGCGCGCAGCAGGTACGCGAAAAATTCCCGGATGCGGTCGGCATATTCATCCTGCCGCCGTCGATTGCCGCACTGGAAGAACGCTTGCACAAGCGCGGCCAGGACGAACCGCACATCATCACCCGTCGCATTCTGGCCGCCGGCGGCGAGATCGCTCACGCGCCTGAGTTCGAATATGTTATTATCAACAACGATTTTGCAACCGCCCTGTCGGAATTAACAGCCGTTATCAAAGCGGCTCGCTGCCGGTTTTCTCGTCAAGCGGCGCGCAACCCATCCCTCTTCAACCAGTTTGGCGTTCATGCCAAATTCAGCTGAAATCGTTTTCAGGAGTTTTTATGGCCCGTATTACCATCGAAGATTGCACCAAAGCGATTCCTAATCGCTTCCAATTGACACTCTGCGCAACTTACCGCGCGCGCCAATTGCTGCAAGGGCATACCAAAAAAGTGGACGGCTTCAACGACAAGGCGACCGTCACTGCGCTGCGCGAAATCGCGGCCGGCAAAATCGGCATTGAAATGCTGAAAAAAGTCCCTTCCTAATAACTTCGCGCATTCTCTTATCGCGTAAGCGCTGCCGATACCTTTCCCAATGAGCCTGCTCCCCACAGATTCAACGGTATCCGCAACGCCCGTAAAAACCCGCACGAGCGTCGGCCGCCTCAATGCCGAACCGGAGTACGAAGCAATCGTGCCGAATTCGCGCGTCGCCACCTTTTCCCATCTCACCGTAAAACTCAGCGAATACCTGACGCCTTCAGAATTGAAGAAAGTCAAGGAAGCCTATCGATTTTCGGATGAGATGCATCTGGGCCAGATGCGCAAGTCGGGCGAACCGTATATTTCCCATCCGCTGGCAGTCGCCGAAATCTGCGCCGACTGGAAACTCGACGCGCAAGCCATCATGGCTGCCCTGCTGCACGATGTGATGGAAGATCAGGACGTCAAGAAAGACGAACTGATCGAACGTTTCGGTGCGCCGGTGGCGTTGCTGGTGGACGGCTTGTCGAAATTGGACAAAATCGAATTCCAGACC